>JAHIRR010000342.1 GCA_018818505.1 Candidatus Omnitrophota bacterium
CCGGCTCCGGATATAAGCCTCCTGAAGCAATAGAAGTACCCGGCCTTATGGCTGGTTTCGGGAAGTGGCTTAAAAGCAGGGGATCAAAAACTAACATTATAGAATATGCCGCGATAGCGCATTTTAAACTTGTCCATATTCATCCTTTTGTAGATGGTAATGGTAGGACCGCCAGGCTATTGACGAATCTTATTCTCATGAAATACGGCTTCCCGCCGGCAGTCGTATTAAAAACAGATAGAAAAAAATATTATGACTGCCTAGAAAAAGCACATAAAGGAGATCTGGAAGATTTTGTACGTTTTATAGCAAGATCTATGGAAAGATCTTTAGCGATATGGATTGAGGCAATAAAGCCGGCAAAAAAGCAAAAGCCTGAAGAGAAATATCTTCCCATAAGAGACATATGCAAGGAAACCCCCTATAGCCAGGAATACATAAGCCTATTAGCAAGAAGAGGCAAGATAGAAGCGGTAAAATTCGGCAGAAACTGGGTAACGTCAAAAGAAGCGCTTAAGAAATATATTAGTTCATTAAAATAACCAGTAGGGCAATAATCATTCCCGGATCACGCCCTAAAGTCTCCCCGCATTCCATTTGACTTACCCCCACCAAAGCGTTGCCATGCAATCTCTAATATCCTTCGAGCGAACGTAGTGAATCGAGAAGAATAAGGTTTTATTTTTCATGCCCTGCCGTGTCCCAAGACAGGCGCGCCAGACACGGCAGGGCGAAGAAAAGATTTAGGGATTCGATGAAGCAATGGCTTAGATAGAGAGAAGGGAATAGGCGGGGGTAAAGGTTGCTAAAAGAGTAGTTTGGTGAGAAATTAACAAGAGAAAAGCTTACAAAGATATGTCCTGAAAACGTGTTATGCGTTCTTCGAGCGGAATATCAAGTCGCCCTTGATTTTTCCCGACAAATTCACTTACAAAATTCTCCTCAGATAACCAATTTAATATAAATTCCTGTATCCAAGGATAATTTTCTACATGCCTATTATTCATACTAAAAAAAGGTTTCTTAGAATGAGGGTCTATATTTATACAGCCCCTATAATAAGTATTATGCACAAGATCTATGTCTTTAATATCGCGTCCTTTCTTAACATGGATATCAAAAACCCCTCTTGCTTTTTGTACGATTACCACCATGGAGTGTTCACCTTCTACATCAGCTATCCTATAGTCATAAAGACGGTGATCTCTCATTCTAAAATGTACCCACTCCCAATACTTATCAATATCTCTTAAATGCTTACTTAGCCTGCTTTCCTGTTGAATGAATTCCTTATTTTTATCTTCTATTGTTTTCACAGTTCTTATTTTCCTGGCTACGACTATAACATTATTATCTCCCCGCCAATCTTTCCATTCCTTGAACTCAGTAATGGGTTCCAGGCCGTTACGCTCTAAAATAGGCCTTAAAATCTCCTCCGAAGCATGCTGATAGACACGACTGCCGAATCCTTCATTAGTATCTATGATCTGAATTCCTTTTCTCCTGTCGCCGTCTTCGGCTTTAGTATGTATATAAAAAAGGCCTCCGAGTTTTAATACACGATTGATCTCCCTGTAAACAATATCAAGGCCTTGTTCTTCGTCTATCAATAGAAAATGATGTAAACTTGCCTGCGAACGCACCACATGAAATTCTCCATCGCCATATTCAAGGTCATTCATGTCCATAGGCCTGGCATCTACTTTAGCTCCGAGTTTTTCCTTTATTAGCCTCATCAAGGGCGCTGATTTGTCAATACCATGAACGATTAACTCATCCCGCTTTGATAGCCAAGACATATCCCTTAGACCCGTACCCACATCAAGAAATTCCACTTTTTCACCGATATCAAGGGATATATTCTCCTCAATCAATACCATTAATTTTTGCAAGTTAAGAAGGTCTTCACCTTTGGGTTCGGCAGAATGATCTATTGTATATTTCTGAGCCATTCTAGCATAGGTTTCGCTTGTTGCTTTATCAGATAGAACAATCATCCTATCTACAATCTGCCTCATGAGCCATTTACCAAAATCATCCTGGGTTTCCTTTAGTGTTTCCAGTTTCTTCAATATTCTTTCGGAATTATACACTAAAAATGCTAATCTTTCATCATCCTTAACGCCAAATGAATTTATATATTCAAGCGCGGCAACCAGGTCTATATGCTCCGGATGAAATCGAAGAGAAGAGTCAGTCAATAACATAAAAAACATCTCTTCAGAGCCATACCCTTCAGGCTTGCCTAAATTAAGCGCAAAATTTACTTCAGCCATATCTGATAATCGGCGCATAAAATCAACTTCCTGCGCCCTGGTAAGGCCATCATTTTTCTCCTTAA
>JAHIRR010000343.1 GCA_018818505.1 Candidatus Omnitrophota bacterium
ATCACTGTGTATGAGCAGGCAGACCTTACTACTAAGGCGCGCGTTAGCTCAAAAGGCGAGATCACCTTTCCTTTAATCGGCACTGTAGAGGTAAAGGATCTCACAGTGGAAGAGATAGAGAAGGAGATAATGACCTTACTCAAAAAAGACTACCTCGTGGACCCTCAGGTAAATGTCTTTATAGAAAAATACACAGAGAAAAAAGTATTTGTCATGGGTTTTGTAAACAAACCAGGTGAATACGAGCTTTTTAAAGACCGTCCTACCACAGTGCTTGAAGCAATTACAATGGCAGGCGGCTTTAAGGAAGGCGCTGCCCAGAATGGAACCAAGGTGCTGCGTGTAGACAATGGCAACGAGCTTACCATATCCGTAAAGATAACAGATATCACGAAAAAAGGCGAAAAAGAAAAAGATATACCTATAAAACCAGGCGATATCATAGTAGTGCCTGAAAGCTTTTTCTAAGTGGGTAACTTCGTAAGTTGCCCAAAGGGCAACTTACGAAGTTACCCAGGTATAAGGAGAAAAAATGCATATTAATTTTCATAAAGAGATACACATGCGCGATTACCTTAATATAATCCGTCGCAGGAAGTGGATCCTCATAAGCTTTTTCCTGATCACTGTTACGCTTGTGACAATAGCATCTTTTATGCAGAAAGAGGTCTATAGGGCCACGGCCACAGTGATAGTGGATGTCGAGAGCCCTGCTGTTTTATCAGTAAAGGACGTTGTCAAGCTTGGTGAGACCAATTATTTTGCATACAGGGATTATATAGAGACTCAGCAGGAGATAATAAGAGGCAGGCGCACTGCCCACCATGTTATAAAGAATCTAAAATTATTCAAAGGTGAAGAGTTTAAACAATCCAAAGATCCCGTAGAAGCCCTTCTTAAAAAGGTAAAGGTAGAGTTGGTGCGTGACACGAGGATTATCAATATACACGCAGAGGATAACGATCCTAAGTTAGCCTCTGCAATTGCAAACGAATTCGCCGATTTCTATGTCAAATCCAATATTGTGTTAAAGATGAAGATGTCGCAGGATGCGCAGGATTGGTTAAGGAAAGAGGTTGAGACTCAGAAAAAAAAGGTAAAGGAATCAGAGTTGAAACTCCAGGCCTATAAGGAACAAAATGACATTGTCTCTATAAAAAATCAGGAGGTCATGGTCAATGACGGCCTGGTTAAATTGAATGCCAGCTATCTGGCAGCACAGGAGCGAAGGATAGGCGCAGAGACTACCTATAATAGTCTTATTGACAGCGAAGGGAACATGGCCATGGAGAATCTGCCAACGCTTCTAACAGATAATAAGTCCCTGCAGCTCTTAAAGGATAATTATCTAAAACAAGAGGAGCTTTTGGTCGAATATAAAAAGGTCTATAAACATAAGCATCCCAGGATGATACAACTCTTAGAGAATATAGATTATTTTAAATCGCGCATAAAGAACGAGATCGAGAACGAGTATAATAGCTCTGTAGAAGAAGAGAAAAAATTTGAGCAGGCCTTTGCTTATCAAAAGAAAAACGCCTTAGAATTAGAGCGCAACGTTATAGAGTATGGCGCCTTAAATAGGGAGATTGAAACAAATAGCCGTATTTTAGAGATTGTTCTAAATAGATTAAAAGAGACATCCATTGCAAGTCAGATACAGGCAAATAATGTGCGCGTGCAGGATCTGGCAGAGCGTCCCAGGAAACCAATAAGGCCAAGGAAGAAATTAAATATCGCACTTTCCATAATCGTAGGTTTAATAGGCGGTATTGCCCTCGCCTTCTTTAGGGACTACATGGATATCAGCTTAAAGAATTCTAATGAGATAGCCAGCGTGCTTCAACTGCCTTTATTAGGGTCTATACCCAGGGTTAGATTAGACGGCAATTATATCAGGAAAAAGACTGATATTGACCGTGTTGTTGAAAAGGATTCTGCTTCACTGGCCTCAGAGGCCTATCGCTCAATAAGAACAAATCTTTTATTCTCCCTAAATCATTCAGGCTCTGCTAAGAGTATAGTCATAACAAGTTCTGTGCCCCAGGAGGGAAAGACCATTACTGCAGTGAATCTCGCGTTCATGATAGCCAATAGTGGAGAGAGAGTGCTTTTGGTGGATGCCGATATGAGAAAGCCAAGGCTTCACACAATATTTAATGATGATAATGCTATAGGCCTTTCACAGTTTTTATCAAAGAAGGCAGATTTTGAAAGCATAATCAAGCCTTCTGGAATGGATAATCTGTGCATTGTTACTTCAGGAGGCCATATTAACAGGTCAGCAGAATTGATTTCCTCGGACCAGATGAAGCTTTTCATAGAAAAGGCCTCGGCTCAATTTTCAAAGATCATCTTTGACACGCCGCCTGTCACACTTGTGACAGACGCTGCATTACTTTCAAGCATCTGTACAGGAGTACTTTTGATAGCTGAAGGCGGCAGGGCAACAAAGGATCTATTGGTAAAATCCAAAGAGCTTTTAGAAAAAGTAGACGCTAAGATATTAGGAGTCATAGTCAATAATATTTCACTTATCAGCGATTATTCCTACCAGCAGTATTACTACGGAAAGACTTACAGCAAAGCTTAATTTCTGATCATTGCATCAGAGAACAAGAAGGATGGTTTCAACATAAAGCGATTAAAAAAACATAAAATCAATTAAAGTCACATATGCAAGGTTTAAAAGAAACCACAGAGGACACAGAGCAACAATATAATTTTCTCTGAGTCCTCTAATCCTATAGATAAGAAAGCAAGGCTTTTGATTAATAATAGTATTTTAAGGTTTAAAAAAGGAGAGATAACAAGGTTAGTTTTTTGAGTACACAGAGTTTATTATAAAAAACCTCTGTGTACTCTGTGGTATCTTTAAAAAGAGGAGGAGCCATGAAGAAGAAATTCGAAGGAGACATTTATTTTACACCAAAACAAGCTGCGGAGTATTTTAATCTGAGCCTTTCGACTATCAAAAATTATATCTATGCGGGCAAGCTCAGGACGCTTAAAACTCCAGGAGGCCACCACAGGATAAGCAAGGCTGAACTCTTTGCTACCCTGGATCGCAGGGTTTCGCCTGAAGATATGCTTTCTTCAGCCGTATTCTTGTCCAATATTACCATGGCCTTATTTAATGCGATCGGCCCTGCAGGAAGGGCTCTATCCCGGCATGTACAAAATGTCTCTGAGCTATGCAGCCAGATAGCAAAGAAACTGGGTTTAAGCGATCCGGATCTAAATCGCATAAAAATAGCAGGCCTTGTCCATGACATAGGGCATATAGGCATAGACAAGCGCATACTTTTAAAATCAGGGCCATTGAGCGCCCAGGAATATGAATCAATAAAGAAACACCCGGCACTGGGTTATCAGACATTGAGTTCAATAAAGGAATTAAGCGGCGTTGCGGATCTTGTAATCCAGCACCACGAGAGGATAGATGGGTCTGGTTATCCAAAGGGCCTTAAAGGAAATGATATCCATGTGGGTAGCCGCATTATAGCTATTGCAGAGGCATATGATTCAATGGTCTCAGAGCATTCCTATAAGAGGCCTATTTCAAAGGATATGGCCATAACTGAGCTTATGCAGCACAGGGGCACGCAATTTGACGGGGATATTGTAGATACTTTTGTTAAATTAATTTGCTTATCTTGATACTCGATACTAGATTCTCGATACTCGTAAAATCGAGAAAACGGCAAACATCGAGTATCCAGCATCGAGCATCGAGAAAAATATGATACAACTTCTCTTGATCTCAATACTAATATTTGCACCTATAGCGGGAGGAGCAACGCGTGCATGGGCGTTTGCGCCTATACAGATCCTGACATTATCACTCGGGCTTTTTTGTATCTTCAAGATCTTTTCAGAGAAGGACATAAAGATAAAGAGGACTCCACTGGATATACCGATATTATCTTTTTTCTTCGTCTTTGTTATAGCATCTTTTAATTCCAGCTATATTTATGCAACGCTTGCGGAATTTGTAAGACTACTGAGTCTGGCAGTCATATTTTATATAGTCATAAATTTTATAAACAAAGAACGCGAGATAAAAAAATTACTAGATGTAATTTTAATGACAGGTACAGGTATTGCCCTGTTAGGCATACTTCAATATCTGGGAGTAATAGATAGATCATGGTGGGATGTCCCTAGATTTCTTTCTGCTACATATGTTAATCATAACCATTTCGCAGGACTAATGGAGCTTTGCATACCTCTGTGTGTGGGCATGATTTTATCAGAAAAAGAGATAGGGAAAAAGACAATGTATGTATATTCTTTTTTAATTATGTCTATAGCATTTTTACTTTCCTTATCCAGAGGTGGATGGCTTTCGCTGACAGTCGCAATGATTTTCATGTTCGTTGCCATATTTAGAAAAGGCAGGATCCGATTTGCTCTCTTTATGATCATGCTTCTTTTAATAACCTTGACAGTTTTTATATTTAATAGTGCCTATATTGATGTATTATTCAATAGGATAGCCAGCTACGCCGAGTTAGATTTATCAGGAAGATCTCTTATCTGGAAAGGAACGATAGGCGTAATAAAAGACAACTGGCTTTTGGGTACAGGCCCAGGAAGCTTTATCTATAATTTTCCGAAATATAGACCCGCGGCGTTCAATCTTTTTGCGAACTTCGCACATAGCGATTACCTCCAGGTTTTTTCTGAGATGAGCATTTTTGGTCTGACGCTAATGCTTTCAATTATCGCCATTATAATTCGAAAGGGTTTTAAGACATATAATATAGCCAGTTCATCCTTCAAGAGGTGGATTCCACTTGCTCTGTCGACGGCTATTTTGAGCCTATCCATTCATGCAATAGCGGATTTTAATTTTTATATACCTGCAAATGCCCTGATATTCACAGTATTCTCTGCTCTTATATTTAATCTGACCTCGAAGAGAGAAATAGGATATAAGCCTATTATTTTAAAACACCGTCGGGTTGTGTATGGATTTTTGAAGTCAGCGGTCTCTATAACTGTAGCGGCAGTGATTGTTTTTATGGGAGGCTTTTTGTTTGCAGAGCTCTGTTCATCGGCATCTACCAAGGCCCTCTATAACAATGAACCAGAGAAGGCAGAGCGCATGGGTATTCTAGCTGCAAGATTATGCCCTTTGAATTATCTTTATCCCTACAGACTTGCTGATGTATACAGTAGCAAGGATGACCCGGAACAGGCGGAGAAGAATTACAAGCAGGCCCTGCGTCTAAATCCCATGGATGCATGGTCATGGATAGGATTGGCGGATATCTATTCTGAACTTTTAAAAGCATCTCCTATAGATCAAAGGGTCTCCGAATTAGCACTTTCAGCTTATGGGAGGGCAGTCGAGTTAGACCCATTGAATTCTTATTACCTGAAGAAATTCGCAGAATTTCTGTTCAATACGGGAGATTCGTATCTTTCAAGCCAGATGTATAGAAAGGCTTCTTATGTAATCTCTAGTGGCGACATGCCCCCGGTATTAATAAAAGGTTTTATTGGCGGCGAATCTTATCTAGAGGCAGCGGATTTAGCCTTATCTTCGCAGGATTACAATAAGGCATTGGTATTTTATAGCATAGCAGAGGGGTTTCTTGAATTTAAAGAGCCTGCTTATTTGGGTCAGTTAAGGTGTTACATGAAGATATCTTCTATACCAGAGGCCTTTCATAAATTTAAAGAGACAACTTCTTCAAGAACGACCAAGTCTGTCTTGTTTGCGGCATTATCTGATTATTATCTAAAGAAAGGATATATTAAGACGGCAAAAAGGTTTTCAAAAAAATCTATTCTCTTGGATCCGAAGAATCCAGAAGGCTACCAGGCGAGTTATAAATTGTCAAAAAGATTAGGATATTCTTCAAAGGAGATATCAAAAATACTAGCCCTTAATAACATTCCTATGTCATTAGATTTAAAAGGCGGTAATTTTGAGATAGAATTTGAGATTAAAAAATCTATGTACAGTGAAGGAAAATTTAGTTTGGATGTAATTTTGCCAGCAGGGATATATGAGTTTAATGTTAAAGCGAGGGGCAGCGAAGCAGTAGATATCTGGCCTCATATGAAAGTGAGATTTAATGATAAGAAGTCCATGAATACTTATGTCGATAATGAATCCTGGGATTTTTACCCGGGGATTGTAATCGTAGATTATCCTATCAATAGGTTTGAGATCATATTTGACAATGATTATTGTGATATAGAAGCCAAGGAGGACAGGAACCTCTATATCAACAGTATTATATTAAAGGCACTTTAATGAAAACCTTATATGTAATCTTAGGCTTAATAATGGTGTTTGGATTGTCGTTTTTAATAGCCGTTCTGATTACGCCTGCAAGTTTTTTAGCGCTTGAAGTAGTTATTTTAGGAACTTTTTTATTTTTTTATTTCTTATTCAGAGATGCAACAAATGGTCTTATCATATGGCTTTTATCTTTGCTTTTTACGATGTTTACTAAAGCACCCCTTGGTATCGATATGCCAAATTTATCGCTTGATAGAATCTTATATTGTTTCCTGGTTGCTTATTATTTTTTCCATATGGCAAGAGGCAAGATTTACCTGTCGCGCAGAACAACAGAGATATTGATGTTTATACTATGTGCGCTGGGAATTTTTTCTATTATAAGCATAAAGGGTATTCCTTTTTCAAGAGGGAGCCTCGATAGATATTCTTTGTTATTTAATAGTTATGTAGTTCCCTTTTCCGCTTTTATTATTGCAAAGGATTTTATTAACAATGAACAGAAGATCCACAAATTATTAATATTTTTAAGTTTTATTCTTTTATATCTAGTTATGACCTCCATTTTCGAACATTTTAAGTTGAATAGCCTGGTATTTCCTAGGGATATTATTAATCCTAGAATGGGAATTCATTTTGGTCGTTCAAGGGGGCCGTTTCTGCAGTCTGCTGTAAATGGGACAGTTTTAAGTATGCTATCCGTTGCAAATTTATATATGGCAATAAATATACGGGCACCTCGTAAAATCTTTTTTGTCGCGATCGCCATCTTGTCACCTGTAGCAATATTTTTTACTTACACAAGGGCTGTATGGCTTGCTTTTTTATTGTCTTTTGTATTTATGTTATTTTTAAACCGCAAATTCAGAAAGTATATAGCTCTTCTCGTATTTTTTGGTTCGATTATGATGGTTCCATTGCATTCAAAAATAGTAGACATGGAAAGGGTTACACCTCGTATTTATTCTCTGGGGCCTGTCCATGACAGGATAAACCTTTATTATACATATGCGTCAATGTTTAAAGACAAACCGTTTTTTGGGTTCGGATTCGGAAGTTTTGTTTATTACAGTCATGAGTATTTTAGCAAGATTAAAAGAAGCAGTCTCTATAATACTGCTCCTCCAGTGATACACGATACATTTGCGGGTACGATAGTTGAGTTAGGTAGTTTAGGGTTTCTCGTATTTATTTCTATATTAGTATCGATTTTTAGAAAGAGTTTTCTTGTGTTTAGGCGTTTAGCTGATGAGGGATTTTTAGGTAAAGGGATTGTCGTTATTTTTTGGGCGATGGGGATAGTCTATCTATTTAATGCATCATTTATAGATATGAAATATCATCAGTTTCAGAATGTTCTATTCTATTTGATGGCAGGCGTTATTTCAGGCTTACATAATCGGAGATTAATAAATGGAAAAACTGATAAATAAAAAGAGAGAGATTATCCGCGATATATCTATCTTTTCCTCAGGTTTTTATCTTGGACAGGCAGGATATTTCTTAAGAGGATTTTTAAATGCCAGTATCCTTGGGCCTGCGATGTATGGACTATGGGCGGCCCTGAACGTTATATTACACTTTGGTTTTTATGCTCACCTTGGAGTATTGCATGGTATGAGTCGGGAAATACCGTATCTTCTCGGAAAAGGAGACAAGGAAAAGGCAGATAGGATCAGGGCCAGCGCTTTTGGATTTTGCCTTGTCGCGTCCATTTTAGTGGCCCTATCTGTAGTGGCAGTCTCACTCTTCTTTAAAAAATCTCTTGGCTTGGTAGGAATGATAGGCATAGTGACAGTAGCGATATTGATAGTAGTGCAGAACGCGGTAAATTTCTACGAGATGGCCCTTTCTGCTGTAAAGAGATTTTCGGTAATAGCCATTGCATATTTTTTGTTTCCAGCAATGTGCGTGGTGTTAACATTTTTATTGGTAACGAAATGGAAGATTTATGGCCTATACGTTGTTGCTGTTTTTGGGCCGCTTGCAATATTATTATTTTATTATTTTAATACACGTTACAGGCCTGATCTCAGGTTCGATCTAAGAGGGTTGCTCCGGCTAATAAAAATAGGCTTTCCTCTCATGACATTATTGTTATTTCCCCTGATGCTTTTTACAGTAGACAGGATATTGATATTCAAATTTCTGGGAGCAACACAACTCGGTTACTATGCATTTGCTTTGCTTATATGCAGATCGCTTGTTTATCTGCCGATGATAGTGGCAAAGGTGATAGAGCCAAGACTTTTTCATAAATACGGGGAGACGGAAAAGGTGGAGGATCTAAGAAGATATCTTTTTGTGCCCACTAAGGCGCTGTCAATTTTTTTTCCATTATTAATAGGTATAATATATTTTGTCTCGTCTTTTATTATCAGGCATTTTATAGCTGACTATACTCTTTCATTAAGCCCACTTTTTATACTTCTCTTTGGAAAATTTTTTATATTGTTTGCGCCAACTGTGGTGAGCTTCTTTACCGCCATGAATAAACAGTACAGAATAATATATTTTTATTTAATTGCTATATTCTTAAGCGCTCTTCTTGATATCTTAGTCTTGACATTGGGTTTTGGTTTAATAGGCGTGGCCGTTGCCTCTGGGGTAGTAGGCTTCCTGCTCGCTACATCACTATTTCTTTATGCCGCAAGCTACTATTTAAAGGAATGGGTGGATTACTTCACGACTTGCGCCAGGCTATATTTTCCTTATGTCTATATTTTATGTTTTACCTTAATTCTAAATTCCATCTTCTTTAGCAATGGAGTGTTTTTGCTGGATTTATTGGGAGTCTTTTTAAAGATTTGCATACTTATAGCGGTTTCTATGCCATTTATTTTACATTTCAATAAAGAGGTCCACTTATTCAAAGAAGTAGCCTCTATAATAAGGTCAAAATGGAGCGGGAGGATTAAGACATGAGCATCTTTATCACACCGTTTTATATAAATAGCCCGGTTAACATACAAGAGTGCATGGTTTCTTTGCGTGGCCTGGGGTTTAAATTGCTACGAGAAGGCCGTCTTTTCAGAAAGATACTCTTTGATTTAGAAAAGAGCCAGTATTGCTCTGATGAGGAATTAAGACAGCTACAGAGAGAAAAATTGGGATCGATGATAAATTATGCGTACCAAAACTCTCCTTATTATAAAAGGCTTTTTGGAAAGCTTCACCTAACCCCGGCAGATTTTAAGGATATATCAGACCTTAAAAAGCTGCCTTTTATCTCTAAAAAAGATGTTAAAGGGAATTCAGAGGATTTCCTGGCAGTCAATGTAAATAGACATTTCATAAGAAAGGTCTTCACAAGCGGAACAACAGGTTCGCCTTTAAAGGTTTATAGGGATCTATATTCTATTAATTTTGAAAATGCCTTACTTCGAAGGCAATATAGGTGGGCAGGGTTTTGTCCTGATGATAGAAAGGTAATTTTACGTTCAAGCCCTATTGTGCCGTCGGACATAAAGAGGCCGCCTTTTTGGAGAAAGGATCTTTTTCAGAAGAGCCTATTTATTTCAGCGTATCATCTCTCAAAGGAAAATATAGAGTACTATTTTAACGAGATCAAAAAATATAAACCAGTTGCCCTGGAGACTGTTCCTTCAGCAGGATATCTAATGGCAAGATTATTAAGGTTTAGGGGTTTGAAGCTGGATTTTAAATATGTGTTTACATCTTCAGAGGTCCTTATGCCGCACCAGAAAGAATTCATGCAAAAAGAGTTTGGCACACAGGTACTGGACCATTATGGAACAGCAGAGCGTGTCTCTAGTATAGGTATGTGTGAAAAAGGGAATTACCATATATATCCGGAGGACGCAGTGACAGAATTAGTGCCTTTAGAAGGGAGAAAAGACACTTTCGAGATCGTAGGGACGACATTGAATAATTTTGCCATGCCCCTTTTAAGATATAAGACAGGCGATATAGTAAGGCTGTCTTCCCAGAGGTGCAGCTGTAGCAGAAACTTTCAAACAATAGAATCTATAGACGGCAGAAAGACAGAGGAATGCTTTGTGACAAAGGATGGCCGTTTTGTTTCACTTCTTTCAGGAATGCTTTCTATGGATTTAAAGAATGTCATAGAGACACAGTTTATACAGGAAGATATAGGCAAGATCAAAATAAAGATTGTGACAGGTAATGGATATTCTGATTTTGATGAATTAAAGCTCAGGAAGAGCATCAAGAATTTTCTAGGTGATGATGTAAATATACAGGTTGAAAAGGTTACAAGTATTCCAAGGACAGATGGAGGAAAGTTCAAGCAGTTTATATCGAATTTAAACGCGAATATACGCGAATCGAACGCAAATTATCGCGAATTCTAAGTTTATTTGCGAGTATCCGCGTTAGATTTGCGACAATTCGCGTTAAAGAAAAGAGGCTGATATGGCAAAGCTAAATTCGAATTATGAAGCAAGGTTATACAAGAAATTAAAGGATAATAAAGTCCAGTGCAGTCTCTGTCCCAGGCGATGCGTGATAGACGATGAAGCAGCAGGACACTGCGGGGTCAGGATGAATAAGGGGGGTACGCTCTACGCAATAAGTTATGGCAGGGCAGTGCATGTAGCAGAAGAGGTGATAGAGACTGAGGCAGTCTTTCACTTTGAGCCTGGCAGTCGCATATTATCCGTTGGCAATGTGGGATGTAATCTCTCGTGCCAGTTTTGCCAGAACTGGAGAT
>JAHIRR010000344.1 GCA_018818505.1 Candidatus Omnitrophota bacterium
GAAGTGGTAAATGAGGTCATGGTAGATATCGTTGCACGAGGCGAGGCTGAGTATTCTTTCCCTGAGCTAATCCAGAGACTGGAAGAGGGGAGAGATTTTTCTGGCGTGTTGGGTTTATGGACAAAGAAGAACGGCAAGGTATGTCGTAATGATGTTGCTCCATTAGCTGGAGACCTGTCAAGATTGCCTTATCCTGACCATTTGCTATATTTGAAATACCAGTTTTTCCAGAAGCAAACAGAGGTCCCATTTAGTACTATACGCGGGTGTCCATTTAAATGTTCCTTTTGCTACAATCATACCAAGGCCGAGCTCTATCGAGGCAAAGGTCGTTTTCTACGTACAAGAAGCGTCTCTAACGTAATTAGTGAGATGCGATCAGCGCGCCGGCTTTATCCAAATATGCGAAACGTTATCCTCTACGATGATATTATCGGAATTGATAAGATATGGCTTAGTGACTTCTGTAATGCATACAGAGAGCATATTAACTTGCCGTGGTTTACGAGCATCCGGCCGGATGTTGTGAATGAATTTGTTGTTGAAAAAATGGCGCATGCTAATTGTTTTTGTCTGTCAATGGGGGTAGAAACAGGGGATGAAGAGCTTCGGACCAAGATCCTGTGTAAAAAAATCTCTAATGCTAGATACATTGAAGCAGCTGAACTTCTTCATAAGGCTGGAATCAAGGTCCGGACTTCCAATATGTTTTTTTTGCCAGAAGAGGATATCCATAAGGCTTTCTTGACCGTAGATATAAATCGTCAGATGAAGACAGATTTTGCGTGGGGCTACACATTACAGCCATATCCCAGTACAAAGATCTATGATTATTCAGTAAAAAATGGATATCTCTCGCCAGATTTCCAATTTGATGATATTGACCCTTTGGGTCTTACAAAGCCCATACTCGAGACAAAGGACAGGAATAAGATTATAGTGCTGCATCGTTTTTTTCAACTGGCAGTGCATAATGATGTTATATATAGGATGCTCAGGTTTCTTGTTCGGATCCCTCCGAATCCACTATTTGATATGTTATATTATTACTCGCTGATCGTAAGTTATGCCAGATATCATGAGGTAAGCCTTTGGCGTGCAGCTTTTATAGCCTGGAGTAATTACAGAGGAACTAAGAGGAAATATTCGTCTTAAGAAAGGAGCTAAGCGGTATGACATCTAAATTTTCTATAAGTCTGATTATGCCTGCGCTTAATGAAGAGAAAAGCATTATTACATCTATTGATAATACGTTAGCCTCATTTGATGATTTATGTATAGAAGGCGAGATTATTGTTGTAAACGATGGCAGCAAAGACAACACCTCTAAATTGGTAGCGCAAAAGATGAAAGAAGATAACCGCATTCGTATGATTACCCATAAAATGCCCCAGGGAATAGGCTCGTCTTTCTGGGATGGATTTGACGATGTTAGATTTAATATCGTAACAATGCTCCCAGGGGACAACGAGAATGATCCATGGGAGACATTGCGTTATATTGATCTCCTTGAGCACGTGGATATAATAAATCCTTACGCATATAATAAGAATGTCCGCTCTCTATTAAGAAATACCATGTCATCTCTTTATCTATCTATCATAAATATGACATTTATGACTAGTTTCAGGTATACAAATGGCCCGGTAATTTACCGAAAGTCTATATTGAAGGAATTGGGTCACAGGAGTTATGGATTTTTTTACCAGACAGATATTTTAATAAGGTCTACAAAAAAAGGATATCTTCATATTGACGTTCCTTATCGCCTGGGAGTAAGGGAGGCTGGAAAGACAAAATTACTTTCGTTGTCTACTTTTCTAAAAGGCACAAAAGACTACTTCAATCTGGTAGGAGATCTCTATTTCAGAAGAAATAAGAAGATAGGCAAAGGAAGGTCTTGCCCTGATTCTGCAACAGCGAAACGCTACGCGCCGAACACTAAATACAAAGGTATTCATGGATAGGATGATCCTTGACGGGCATAAACTCAACTGGCATAGAGACAGGGTAGAGGCATGGTTAAGGGGCGAGAAGATCGCGCCCATAACCATAGACTGCGCGCTTACCAGGAAATGCACATATAGATGTGTGTATTGCTATGGCCAGCTCCAGGCCAATGATGAAAAGAGGATGACCATGGATGTCATCTTCAGATTCCTGGATGACGCTGCTGAGATAGGCGTAAAGGCAGTAAGCTTTGTAAGCGATGGAGAAAGCACCTGCTCTCCTTATTTATATGATGCTGTAACGAGAGGCAAGGCAAATGGATTAGATATGGCCTTGGGTACAAACGGTTATCTTTTAAAAGAAGAGCGATTAGAGGAGATTTTATCAGCGCTTACATATTTGAGATTTAATGTTTCAGCCGGGGGACCTGGTAGATACGCGCATATTATGGGATGCAAGGAAGAACATTTTTACGCAGTAAGCGATATTATAAAAAAATGCGTGAAGATAAAAAGACAGAAAGGCCTGAACGTCACGCTTGGCCTGCAGATGGTCCTGATGCCTGATTTTAAAGACCAGATCATTCCGGTGGTAAGGCTTGGCAAGGAACTTGGAGTGGACTACGTTATTATTAAACACTGCAGTGATGATGAAAAAGGGTCTTTGGGAATTGATTATTCCAAATACGAGGTGCTTGAGGATATCTTAAAGCAAGCAGAGTCGTTTTCAGATGAGCAGTGTCTGGTCAAGGTAAAGTGGTCCAAGATTTTAAGTAAGGGCAAGCGCAGATATTCTCGCTGTTATGGCCCGCCTTTTATTATGCAGTTTTCAGGTTCAGGCCTTGTGGCGCCATGCGGTATGTTATTTAACAGAAGATATAAAAAATATCATATAGGAAATATAGTCGACACGTCATTTAAAAAAATCTGGAAAAGCAAACGTTACTGGGATGTTATGGATCTGATTGCGTCTGACAAGTTTGACGCCAGGACTATGTGCGGCACCTTATGCCTGCAGCACAAGGTCAATGAATTTCTCTGGGGTTTAAAAAATAAAGACGTTTCTCTGGGAGCCGCGAATAAAGAGACGCCGCTACATGTAAATTTTATTTAAACCTGTTCCACCCCGGAGGTGGAATTAATTCCACCTCCGGGGTGGAACAGGGAAAGTAGGTAGGTTAATGGCAGGGCTTAAGGTACTCTTGGTAAAGCCGGTTTCTGATATGCATGTTGTCTTGCCCCCAATCGGCCTTGGATACCTGGCATCTTATTGCCAGAGAGACGTGCTTGGTTTGGATTTGAGAATATTGGATTGTCATAGAGAGAAATATTCTTCTGAGCGATTCAAGCAGTACGTGAAAAAATTCAAGCCTGATATTATAGGTTTTACTGCATTGAGCATGGAGATAAATTCAGCCCTTAGCTTTTCCTCTATAGCGA
>JAHIRR010000345.1 GCA_018818505.1 Candidatus Omnitrophota bacterium
ACATTCGCCTAATCCGAGTTTACACTCTTAGGCTGGTCCGGGTCATTAGTTTCTCTTCTCAAATTATACTTCTTCCTGTGTTCCAGGGTCAATCGTTTCTTTTCCCTGCGTTTTTCTAATATCACCTCCTTTCTGCCTGCATATACGTCATTCGGTGAGACATTATCTAAAGATTCATGAGGAGTAGTGTTGTATATGGCTATGGCCTCATCTATGGCTTTTTTAAGCTCATCCGGAGAACAGTATACGACAAGGCATAGTTTTTCTTTGATTCTACGGTTGAATCTCTCAATTTTTCCTCTTCCCTGGGGATGATAAGGAGTCCCAAATATATGGTGTATGCCTCTTGAAGATAGATAATCCGACATGACCTTTGATGTAAAGCCTGAACCATTGTCTGTATAGAGATCCGGCATATCGTGTTTATCTATTAAGTGGCCTTCTTTCTGGGCGTTCTCCACAGATTCTTCAACGATGTCTGAAAAAGAAAAAGCTGTTTCGTCAGGCTTTAGGTCATGGGATATGATCTTACGCGAGAAGTCGTCTTCCACGGGTATCAGTTTATAATATCCCCAGCCTACCACGAATAGATTAGTCGCGTCACATTGCCATAGCTCATCCGGCTTTTTAGTTTTATGTCTCCATTCTTTAGCTGAAGGCAGCTCAGGCAAAGGCTTTGGTGATACAAGCCCATTTTGCTTTAATATGCGATAAACTGTGGATTCTGATATAGAGAAGTCTTCTTCATCGGTAATCTTTACCGATAAAAGCCTTGGTGAGAGTTCAGGATGAAGCCTCGCTACCTCAAGAACCTTATCTCTTTCCTTTTGTGTTAGCCTGTTCCATATATGCCTTGCCTGAGGTTTTATCTTGGCTAATCCAGGAAGCCCGTCTTCATCGTAAGAAGATCGCCATTTGTAGTAGGTAGAGCGCGGAATATCAAGCTCTTTTAATATCTCAGACCTTCGGCCTTGTTCCTGCTCTACCTTTTTTATTAAATCTTCTCTCATGTATTCATCCATAGCCCTGTGCCAGCCTTTTTCTACGCAACAAGACTTTTTTTAAGAAGCTGTATCTCTAGAGCCTGTTCTCCCAAGAGCTCTTTTAAATGAGAATTGTCTTTTCTTAAGTGTTTTACCTCGCCCTTTGTGGCTCCTCTTAAAGAATCTCCCTTTAAGCGGGATTTGCCCGCTTCCATGAAGTCTTTCAGCCAGGAATAATATAAAGCTGAAGATATATTCTCACGTCTGCATAGATCTGATACGGGCATCTCTTTGCGGAAGCCTTCCAGGACTATTCTTATCTTTTCTTCGGATGAGAAGCGTTTGCGGGTTTTTTGTTTTACTTCGCGGATAAACCTTGCTGCTGAGCCTGGGGTTGAGGTTATTTCTTCCTTTTCTAATAATAATGTGGGATCTTCCATGATCTGGGTCCTTTCTGATGGGCTATTATATCTATTATTATAGCCTCATCATTGTGCCCAGACCAGCTAAAAACTACAAACTACTATTAAGCTTTATGTGTCCACTCTTGGCTGACGATGTACACATGCGTGAGATTAAGCCCTAAGTATCGTAATCATGTCTGGAGCTATGACTTTGTACATGACAGAACCAGTAATGGCCGAAAAATGCGGATTTTGACTATTATTGATGAATATAGTCGCGAATGTTTAGCTATTAAGGTGGCAAGGCAACTCAATTCAAAAGATGTTATTGAGATATTGTCAGAATTGTTTATTGAATATGGCCTCCCAGAGCATATTCGTTCAGATAATGGTCCGGAGTTTATTGCTAGAAGGGTTATATGCTGGCTGAAACGATTTGATGTTGCACCATTATTCATTCAGCCTGGCAGCCCCTGGGAAAATGGTTATATTGAATCTTTTAACGGTAAATTCAGAGATGAATTGCTTAACTTGGAAATATTTGATACATTGTATGAAGCAAAAGTACTGGTGGAACGCTGGAAATGGGAGTATAATACGATTCGTCCGCACAGTTCACTTGGCTACCAGCCTCCTGCACCAGAGACTATTAAACCAAGATGGACAGAACAATTATCATTATTCTCTCACAAAGATTGGCACAACTAATGGGGGCAGGTCAGATTTAGATAGGAATTGCGATATTTTAGCCATTATTCTGGAGATAGGCTCATTAGATAGCCAGCTTACGATAAATGCGAAAGGTTACTTAAAAACTAATGCCCTAAGTCCTAGGGACATCGACAGATAAAAAATCCCAGACAGATTTACCTGTTTGGGATTTGTCCTAACTCATTGTGCCATAATGAGATAGGATAACTGGGGTAGATAAAGGGATTTGAACTATAAAATAAGGCCATCATATCAAAAATCTGATGTCCGGGTGCAATTAATAATTTTTAACTTATTTTATTACAGATAGTTATAATAAATAGCTATTTTGGAGCTTGTCGATAGTGACCAAATAGTGACTGGTTTAATCCTTATTATAAATGTAAGGTTTTCATTCTAAGATTCTCTTACCTAATTTCTTAGGCAGTTTCGTAGGGTAGCTGCCATTAAAGCAGGATATGCAGAAGTGGTTTTTAGGAAGTGGCATAGTTTTAAGCATACCCTCGAGGCTTAGATACTCCAAACTATCGACTCCGATAAAGCGTTTTATCCATTTTATGGAATG
>JAHIRR010000346.1 GCA_018818505.1 Candidatus Omnitrophota bacterium
TCTAATAAAGGCAGGCGTTGATGAGGATGATCTATATGGGTATTTCATGACCCATGATAAGGATGCAAAGCTTGCCATATTTCCCTCAGACAAGGCACTTCGTTACATAATACCTTTTAGGCCGCCCCGCGATACAATAGATTACTTCAGAGACATTGCAAAGAAAAAGAATGCGCCGCTATTCATCTACGGGGATGATGCTGAGAAATTCGGTGAGTGGCCTTACACGCATGACTGGGTGTATAAGAAGGGCTGGTTGGATAGTTTTTTTAGAAGCCTTACAAAAAATCAGCAGTGGATCGAGACGATCAGGTTTTCTGATTATTTGTCGCTATTTCAGCCCTTAAAAGAACTCCAAATCCCAGAGGCAGCTTACGAGGAAATGATGGAATGGGCAAATGGATCATGGATGAATTATTTAGAGCGCTACCCTGAGTCAAATCAGATGCACAAACGAATGACGCAAATAAGCGAAAGGGTTACAGGCCTAGTCAATAGCCCGCACTTTGAGGCTAACAGGAATAAGGTCATAGAGGCGAGAAGGGAATTGTATAAAGGCCAGACTAATTGCCCGTACTGGCACGGTGTGTTCGGCGGTATCTACATGCATCATTTAAGAGGCGCAGTGTATGAGCATCTTATAAATGCAGACAGGCTCTGTGATGAGGCAGAAAATCTGTATCAAAATGGCTCTGTGGTCACAAGGGATATTGATTTTTACAATGACGGTAATAGCACTGTGATCTGCGAGAATAAGGATTTTTTTGTATGCATAGACCCTGCGAGCGGAGGCATTATAAGGGAGTTGGACTATAAGCCAAGACCAGTGAATCTTATAAATACGCTTGCGAGGCACAAGGAATCCTATCATGCGAAGATTTTGGAAAGGATCAATAACAGGGTGACTGAGCCGCTTGCGATTCACGAGGCTATTAAGAAGGTGGACCCCAGGATCAAGAAGGGGATTTTTTATGATAAGTTCATGCGCGCGTGCCTGGTGGATCATTTTATAGATAAGGAGCTGGAGAAGAATGATTTTGCGAATTGTAATTATGTTGATAATGGAGATTTTGCAGAGGGCCGTTATAGTGTTGCAAAGGAAGAGGGCAAGGTTACTTTGTCGCGCAAAGGAAAGCTTGGTGACAAATCAATAGAGGTCAGGAAGGAGATTTCACTTTCATCTGCAAAAGAGGTAGGGATTGTTTACACTTTGAAAAATAGGAGCAGCTCCAGGATCAATACATGTTTTGGCACAGAGCTGAATATAACCATGCCCAGCGGTGAGACTGATAAGTTTGTTAAGTCTGGCAATGCATTTTCTGTAAAGGATGCGCAAGGAGCGCTGGAACTTGATTTTATATTTTCCAAAAAGCCAGATAAGTTCTGGTATTTTCCAGTCCACACAGTGTCCCAATCAGAACGCGCCTATGAGCTAAGCTACCAGTCTCTCTGCATTTTCCCAATCTGGAACATAAAACTCGGTTCCGGAGACGAATTCGAATTTTCCATAAGACTAATCGTGGTATGATGAAGAATGAGCTTGACTACAGTTTTCATTGAGATATAATTATACAAAGAGCGTAACGCATATAGCGTAAGCGAGGTTGTATATGAAAAATCCATTTGTTTATGGTAAAGAAGTTTCAGGAAGTGATTTTTGTAATCGCAAAGATGAGATAAGAGAACTTTCCCGCGATATTGTAAACAGCCAAAATGTTATTATCTTTTCGCAGAGAAGATTTGGCAAGACCTCTCTTATCAAGGAGGTCTTAAAAAGATCCAGCAGTAAAGGTATGTTAACATTATATGTGGATCTTTATGCTGTGCTAACAGAAGAAGATCTGGTGCGTATGTATGCCAGGGTTGTTGCAGAGTCATTACTTGGAAAGGTTGGGAAGGCCTTAAGACAGACAGGAGAATTTTTTAAGAGAATCAGGCCGAAGTTTACCATAGATGAGGCAGGAAAGCCAAGTTATAGCATTGACGTTGAAAAAAAGGAGGCCTTGCCGTTATTGGAAGACGCCTTAGAAGCAGTAAAGCGATATGTGGATAAGAAGAAAAAGAAAGCGGTTGTTGTTTTTGATGAGTTTCAACAAATAGGGCAGTTTAAGACGGATAGGGCAGAGAAGGTGATGCGTTCTTTAATCCAGAGACACGGGAATATTTCTTATATTTTCATGGGAAGTAAAAAACATCTTATTTTCGATATGTTTAACAATCCCGACAAGCCTTTTTATAAGAGCGCCAAGCCTTTTCCTTTAAACAAGATAGATGAAGATGAGCTTTCAGAGTTTATACAGAATAAATTTAAAGCCACTAAAAAATGCATCCCAGAGACTTTAGTAAAAGAGATAGTTACGATTTGTGAATGCCACCCTTATTATGTGCAATATCTTTGCCATATTATGTGGGAGAAAGCAATGGACGAAGAAGAAGTAAAATATGAACATTACTCTGAAAGCCTCGATCTTCTTTTATCAAGAGAATCGTCGACTTATGGCGCTACGTGGAATCTCCTTACGACAAAACAAAAACAAGTCCTTTTGGCCTTAGCTAAAGCAGCACCAGATGAAAGGCTTTTTTCCGCAGGCTTTTTAGAAGAACATAGCCTTGGTTCAGCTTCGTCTCTCCAGAGAACATTGCATAGCCTTATCGAGAAAGATCTAGTAGATAGGGAAAGAGAGTCTCACAGTATAATCGACGTTTTTTTTAAAAAGTGGCTTATTAGATTAGAGCAATGAAAATAAAACAGCACTTATTTTCTGGTGGTGTAAATTGAAAACCCTCTAATAATGTGGTATACTTAATATTGAGTGGATATGAATATAGCCTCATTAAAGGCTGAATTTTTGTCTAGATTCTGAGAAAGATTAGAAAAGCA
>JAHIRR010000028.1 GCA_018818505.1 Candidatus Omnitrophota bacterium
CAAAGGTTTTACGCTGGTAGAGGTCTTGATAGTCGTTATCATCATAGGTATTCTCGCAGCTATAGGTATACCACAGTTTGCGTCTGCCATTGAGAAGGCAAGGGGTGGCGAGGCAAGGGCAGGCCTGGGCCATATACAGACATCAGAAAAAATATATTATGCAGAGAATGATGCTTATACTCAGAGCACAGCTGATTTGGACTTAACTTTAACTACTGAATACTGGTCTTTCGCAATAGATACTCCTTCAGGAGGATACACAGCAACAGCCACAAGAACAGGTGGTGGGCCCCGTGCAGGTCAGACATTGATCATGGATCAGGATGGGACAATGACCGGCAACTGGGAATTTAGATAGTAATTTATTATATGGAATTTCAAAGCTTGATACTCGATGCTGGATACTATATACTCGTAAAAGCAATAACGAGCATCGAGACAGGTTTCCGAGCCGAAGGCGAGGGCTAACTTGAAATAACAGGAGGCGGCGATGAAAGAAAGAGGTTTTACCCTTCTAGAGGTTCTTATTGTCGTTATCATCATAGGTATACTTGCTTCAATTGCCTTGCCGCAGTATATAAACACTCTTGAGAAGGCAAGATCAGCTGAAGCGTTAACTGGGCTAGGGTCTCTTAGAAGCTCTATGGACCGATATTGGTATGATCAAATGGCTACATCGGGATATACACAGTTAAGCGGCGCTGCCTGGGTAGATAGTTTAGATGTGGAGGTTGATGATACGACGTGGACTTATACTGTAACTGATACCGGCAATACAACCGCTAGAAACTATATTATACGCGCAGAAAAAGATTCTACGCTTTGGATCGAGATAGATGAAGAGGGAAACACTGCCAAGTCTACGAAGCTGGGAGGGGTTGGCGTTGTGTTGCCATAGTACAGGTAGTTAGAAAAGAGTCGATGAACATATGAAGATCAAGTGGCGCAGGATAGGTTTTACACTTACGGAATTATTGATCGTAGTAATAATAATAGGAGTGCTGGCGACATTGGCGCTTCCGATGCTTGTCAAGACCCTTGAAAAAGCAAAGGTCGGAGAAGCAATAAGTAATTTAAATCTCATAAGGACCGGACAAAAAGTCTATTATCTGGAATATGGGGAATTTGCTGATACCATAGATAGATTGAATATAGAAAATCCAAATAGTGCGGCAACTGCATATTTTGATTACACTGTTCCAGCAGCAAGTAGTTCTGACTTTACTGCAAGGGCTCAAAGAAAGAGCGACGCCCCGTCTCCCTATAGCACATATTATTATGAAATAGATAAGACAGGTACAGTTAGTTCCGAGCCATCTCCCGGCAACCCCTTTTAAATAATCAGCGATGAACAGCAAAGGCCTTACCCTTACAGAAATCATAATAGCGGTGCTCATTATAGTTATCGCATCAACAGGTTTGCTGGGCGCGTTTTTTGGAGGACAGCAGGTGATGGATCGGTCGCGACGCAGGATGCAGGCATTAAATTTTGCAATAGAGGCATATGAGAAATTAAGGGCCAGTTATAATTATAATGATTCTGAAGTGTCTGTAGGTGCCCATACAGAGGCAGATATAGGGACTGTACTTAAAGCAGATGGAGAGCTTGCAAGTGAGGATCTGGACGCGACTCTTACGTATGATGTAACAGAGCCTGCGATTGATGGCTATAAACAGGTGGTTGTAGAGGTTGCCTGGGATGAAAGGGAAATCTAAGAAAAGAGGCCTTACCTTAATAGAGGTCATGCTGTCAATGGCCCTTTTGAGTATTATATTTCTGGCAGTATCTTCTTTGTATGTTGCCAATCACAGATTTTATCTCGCTGCAAATGACAAGGTGAACATAAACTATGAATTGCAATATGCCTTTCAGCATATCTATGAGAATGTGATTACAGGCATAGGCGATAAGAATAACCTTGCCATAGATATACAGCCAGGGAACCTTGAATTTAGTGTTCGGCAAATAGATGATATTGATCCAGACACGCCACCCACGTATAGCTACTATGATGATGATTTAGATATAGGTTATAAGATCGACAGTGATGCCAAGACCCTTTTATTTGACAGTGATGCCGACGGCATTTATGAAGAGTCTTTAGTTCCTACCATTGATATCCTTGGGACTGGCGGGCTATCCAGTTTTACTTTAGAAGATAATGTACTAATAATCAAGCTGACAGGCGAATCCAAGATAGCCTTGGGAGAGACAAAACAGCGCCTGACTGTGTACTCTGCCTGCTATCCCCGCCTCAACGCATTCCAGTAATTTACCAAAAGCATTTTTTATGGTATAATACGAATAATAAGTAAAGGGCTGGTAGTTCAGCTGGGAGAACGCGTCGTTCGCAACGACGAGGTCGCGGGTTCAAATCCCGCCCAGTCCACCGTTAGGAGTAACTTATGCGATTTTATGTATCGCCCGAATCCATATTTCCTGAAAAAGGCTTAATCGAGATAAGGGATAAGTCTGAGATTCATCATATTCGCGATGTGATGCGTTTGGGCAATGGTGTAGCTGTAGCTATATTTGATGGGAAGGGTAAAGAGTATATAGGGGGTATAAAGGGCATAGAAAGAGACAGAGTGATTATAGAGATTAAAGAGACCAAGGCCCTTAGCGCAGATACCAGCATTGATATTACACTTTATCAGGCGATTTCAAAGAAAAACATGGATTTTATAATAGAAAAGGCTGTTGAATTAGGAGTTACTACGATTGTACCTGTGATCACTGACAGGACAATCCCTCAAATAAAGGATAAAAAGATAGACCGCTGGAAGAGGATTGCCATGGCAGCGTCCAAACAGTGCGGCAGAATAAGATTGCCAGACATATTGGATGCTATGAGATTCAATGATGCTTTAACAGCGTCGAAGAAAACGGATTTAAAGCTTTTTGCTGCACTGGATAAGGATGCAACGCCATTAAGTGCAGTATTAAAAGAAGCAAAGCCAAATAGCATAGCTGTATTTATCGGACCAGAAGGCGATTTTAGCGAACAGGAGATTCACGTGGCAAAGCAAGAGGGTTGCAGGGTTTGCTCTCTTGGGCCATTTGTCTTAAGGGTCGAGACAGCAGCTATCTATATCCTATCAGCCTTAGTCTACAAGTATACTGCTTAACACGCGCAGATATGAAAATCCTGGTAATAAAATTTTCAGCTGCAGGTGATGTTTTAAGGACCACTGCGCTCTTGCATGGAATTAAAAGAAAATGGCCTGAGTCTGAGGTATGGTGGATCACTTCTCAGGATGCAGTGGATCTATTAAAGGAAAATGATTATATAGATATATTGTTGACTTATGGCAGAGACGACATAGATAAGACCGATTTTGATCTATTGATATGTTTAGATAAGGAAAAAGAGAGTATCGAGCTTGCTGTAAGGTTAAAGGCAGAGAGGAAGATAGGGTTTGGCTGTGATAAGAGCGGAAATCTTTCTATCTTTAACAAAGAAAGCGAATACGCGTATCAGCTGGGTATCTCAGATGAATTAAAATTTAAACTCAATAAGAAGACATATCAGGAGATTATATACCAGATGTGCGGGCTGGAATATAGAAACGATAAGTATGTATTAAATCTAAAAGATGCAGAGCTGACAAAGGCAAGGGATAAATTAGATTCTCTTGGCATAAAGCAGGGAGATTTTGTTGTCGGACTTAATAGTGGAGCAGGCACTAGATTTGCAAATAAGATATGGGGATTCCAGGGGCATAAATCTTTAATAGAGGAGATACTTAAAAGAAAAGATGTCAAAGTGCTTTTGTTGGGAGGGAGAAAAGAGAGAGAGTTGAATCAAAAGCTAAAAAAGGCCTTTGGGGATAGTGTCTATGATAGCGGAGTCAATAATGAACTGAGAGAATTTGCTTCTATAATAGGACATTGCAACGCAGTAATCTCTGGTGACACGCTCGCCATGCACCTGGCCATAGCATTAGATAAATATGTAATAGCTATTTTTGGCCCCACCTGTAGCCAGGAGATAGAATTATATTGCAGGGGCGTAAAGATAGTCTCAGATATAGAGTGTGCCCCATGCTATAAGAAACGCTGCAATAAAAAAGATAACTGCATGTCCAGAATCGGTCTGGAAGATGTAATTAAGACTTTGGTTCCCTAAGATGACAAAAAAGACTTTTTATATAAAGACGCTAGGTTGCAAGGTCAATCAATATGAATCGCAAGTGATACGTGAGAATTTTTTAAAACAGGGCTATGTTGAAGTGGACCATATAGATGAGGCTAATATATGTGTAATTAATAGCTGTACTGTTACGTCTACAAGTGACTCTAAGTCGCTCAGGCTGATTCATAACGCAGTTAAAAAGGGTAAATGCGTGGTTGCGACAGGCTGTATGGTGGAAGATGAAGATCTGGATCTATCTAAGTTAAAAGGAGCAAAATTCATCATAAGAAATAAAGATAAATATAAAATACCTCAGATCATAAGTCGAAAACCGAACACCGAAAATCGAAAACCGATCCATGGTATTAGCAGCTTAAAAGATCATACCAGGGTTTTCGTGAAGGTGCAGGATGGGTGTGATAATGTTTGTTCGTATTGTAAGGTAAGAGTAGTGCGAGGGCGGTCCAGGAGCAGGGCTTTTAAAGATGTGCTGGATGAATGCGCCACTATAATCAAGAATGGCACAAAAGAGATAGTGCTTACAGGGATTTGCCTCGGGGCATATGGGAGAGATATCTCGACAGATCTATCGACTTTGATCGAGGGCATATGTGGAATAAAAGGGGATTGGCGATTGAGATTAAGTTCAGTAGAGCCAAAAGACATAGGTAAGGATTTATTAAAGCAATTCCAGACTCAAAAAAGGATCTGCAGGCACTTACATCTGCCGTTTCAAAGCGGCGATGATCATGTTTTAAGGAGGATGAGCAGGCCATACAAGAGAAGCGATTATCTTGATATTGTGCAAAGAATAAAAGATGATGTGCCTGGCATTGCAATAAGCACTGATATCATGGTGGGTTTTCCAGGAGAAACTGAGAAGAGATTTGAGAACACAGTAGATTTTCTAAATATTGTCAGGCCTATGCGCACGCACATATTTCCATTTTCAAAAAGACATGGTACAAAGGCGTATGACTTTAAGGACACTGTAAATAGCGCTGCAAAGAGAAAGAGAGAAGAGAAGCTGTTGCAACTGGCGCAGGCATTTACGAGCGAATTTACCAATAATTTGCGAGATAAAGATGTTGAAGTGCTTGTGGAAGACAAGAGATCCAGAGATGGCAAGCTACAGGGATACACAAGCACCTATATAAAGGTATACCTGCCCGGTCCAGACACTCTCAAAGGCCACTTCGTAAAAAGGAAACACTTGTAACACCTCTGCACCACCCAGACCACTGGCTCTCGGGGACGCAAAATTCCCCCAGCGTGGGAATTTTGCTCAGCCCCGTGCCTCGCTCGCTAAAGTAGACAAAACAGTCACTGACTGTTTTGTCTACTTTAGCACCGTGCCCGTTCGGCACGGCGTATGCCCCGAGAGCCAGTGGTCTGGGTGGTGCAGAAGACCTAATAAACTGTAACGCGACCCTTCAAATATTCTAAAAAAGAAAGCGCTTACCTTGACAAATCAGAAACATATGCTATACTTATACTACTTATAGATTTACCCCCGTTTTAATATATGCCTCATACAAGGGTTAATTGGGTCGATATTCTTTTTGTAATTCTTTTAGTCAGAACAGGTTACGTAGGCTTGAGGGGTGGTTTTTTGCCCGAGATTTGCAGGTTTTTGGGTCTGCTGACAGCGTTTTTGTTCTCTTTCAATAATTATACCTCTTTAAGTTATCTTATATCTACTTACACCAGATGGCTTGGCGCAAGGCCAGACATACTCTCGTTTTTAGTCATATTTTTAGCAATACTTGTTATATTTAAGGTAGTCAATATTTTTGTAAGGATCTTTCTCAGTGGCGAAAATCTTTCAAGGCCAAACGCATTGGTTGGATCTGCGCTGGGCCTTGCAAGAGGTGTCTTAATAGCAGGCCTTATTCACACCTTATTTATTAATGGGCCATTTCAATATCTGGCCAGGAGCGCGCAGGATAGATCATTTTCAGGGCAATATGTTTCATATGTGCTACCTTTTGTGTATGAAAAGGGCATGTATATATATCCTTGGGGCGAAAACGACACAGCATTAGTGAGAATGCTAAAACGGTAACAATCGGAGGTCTTAAGTGAAACTCGGAGATATCTATAAGAATGTGATCGATGTTGGGATCAGCAATGATCCAAGAGGCAAACAGAATGTAAAGAAAGAACTTTTAAGGGCCAAGAAGGAATACGACAGCCTGAGCAAGGATAAAAAGGAGTTTTACGATAAAGATAGGCTCCTTCATCCATACAGTGATACG
>JAHIRR010000347.1 GCA_018818505.1 Candidatus Omnitrophota bacterium
TTTAACAGGATCACAATCGATGGTGATATGTCTACGAATGATAGCGCTATAATATTTGCAAATGGACTGGCAGGCAATAAGACTATAAAGAAAAATAGCGCTGGCTACTTTAAATTTATAAAAGCATTGAAGTTTGTCGCAACAGAGCTTGCTAGAAAAATGATACTTGATGGCGAGGGAGCTACGAAATTCGTAGAAATAGTTATTAAAGGCGCGAAGACACAGAAAGACGCGGATATTATCGCAAGGCATGTCGCTGATTCAAGCCTCATAAAGACAATGATAGCAGGTGGCGATCCAAACTGGGGAAGGGTAGCCGCAAGCGTAGGCTCAGCAGATGTTAAGATCAATAAAGATAGAGTTGATATATATATTGGAAACAAATCAGCAATGAAAAACGGCGCAAGCACGAATGCCTCATTAGGAGCGCTTAAGGGCAAAGAAGTAAAGATAACAGTCGATCTAAAATCTGGAAGATCATCCAGTAGGATCTGGACGTGTGACTTAACAGAGGAATACGTGAAGATCAACGCGGAGTACGAAACATAATGCAAGAGGCTATAAGAAAATCAGCGGTTTTAATAGAAGCGCTACCTTATATAAAGGCGTACGCTAGTAAAATATTTGTTATAAAGTACGGTGGCAGCGCGTTTATAGATCCTGAGATAAAAAGGGGTGTGCTTCAGGACATTGTGTTTATGAGCTATGTTGGGATCAGGCCTATTCTTGTGCATGGCGGAGGCCCTTTTATAAATGAGGAACTAAAAAAAACAGGCGGGAAAATAGAATTTAAAGATGGCCTCAGGGTCACGCCAAAAGAGACCATGGAAGTGGTCAAAAGAGTGTTAACCGAGGTCAATCATGCAATAGCAGGCGATATTAAAAAAATAGGCGGCAGGGCTGTGAGTTTGAATGAGGTTGTAAAGGCAAAGCCGCATAAAGATGCTAAGAAATTAGGTTTTGCAGGAGAGGTAGACTCTATAAAGTCTGATATGATCAGAAAGGTAGTTCGGCCAAGATCAGTGCCTGTAATATCGTCAGTTGGCCATGGCGCAGATAATAAATCGTATAATATAAATGCGGATGATGTGAGCTCAGAGATAGCTGTTAGCATTAAGGCAGTAAAACTGGTATTATTGACAGATGTCAAAGGCATAATGAAGAAGAAGGAAGACGAGAATACCCTGATCTCCGCTTTGACTATGGAAGAGACAGAAAAGCTCATAGATGAAAATGTTATCCAGGGCGGCATGATACCAAAGGTCAAGGCATGCACAAAGGCTCTGGCGGGCGGTGTGTCAAAGACTCACATAATCGATGGCAGAATCCCGCATAGTTTGCTGCTGGAGATTTTTACAGATAAAGGAATCGGCACGGAGATCGTAAAATGATACCTGGACAACTTCGTAAGTTACCCATTGGGTAACTTACGAAGTTGTCCAGGTCGGAGATAGTGAAATGAATACACAACAAATAATCGCGCAATATGAGAAGTTTGTAATGAAGACTTATACCAGGATCCCTGCTGTTATAGTTAAGGGTAAGGGGCTAAAGGTGTGGGATCTGGATGGTAATGAGTATCTTGATTTTTTTCCTGGCTGGGCTGTGAGCGGGATAGGCCACTGTCATCCTGAAGTCGTGAATGCCGTAAAGAATTATCTAAAAAAGATCATACATGTGCCGAATAATTATTACAACATGCTCCAGGGAAAACTGGCACAGGAGATAATAGAAAATTCCTTTAAGGAAGGTAAGGCCTTTTTCTGTAATAGCGGCGCAGAAGCAAATGAAGGCGCGATAAAACTTGTCAGGGCCTATGGCGTGCCAAATGGAAAATACGAGATTATCACGATGCAGAATTCCTTTCACGGAAGGACGCTTGCGACTATAACAGCTACTGGACAGCCAAAATACAGCAAGGATTTTGAGCCTTTACCACCTGGTTTTAAGTCAGTGCCTTTTAATGATATAGCCGCGCTGGAGGGGGCTATAACAGATAAGACTATAGCTGTAATGTTAGAGCCAATACAGGGCGAGGGCGGGATAAATGTCGCGCATGATGACTATATAAAAGATGCAAGAAGGCTTTGCGATGAAAAGGGTTTAATCTTGATATTTGATGAGGTGCAGACAGGTATGGGCAGGACTGGAAAGATCTTTTGCTTTCAGCATTACGGTGTTACACCTGATGTCATGACGCTTGCCAAGTCTTTGGCTGGAGGGATCCCTATAGGCGCGCTCGTCGCATCGAAAAAATATGCGGATGTCTTAAAGCCGGGCATGCACGCGTCTACTTTTGGAGGAAGCCCTATCGCATGCAGCGCTGCGCTGGGCGTATTTGAGGCGATCAAGAGAGAAAAACTCCTCAGGAATACGCAGGAGATGGGAAAATATCTTGTTGAAAAATTGAACGAGCTAAAAAAGAAGAAATCTATTATAAAGGATATTAGAGGCAAAGGCCTTATGATAGGTGTGGAGCTTAATGTTGAAGGCGCGGCTATAGTGGATGCGTGTTTTAAGGAGAGGCTCCTGATCAATTGCGCGCATGGCAATGTATTAAGGCTTATGCCTGGCATGATTGTAAACAAAAAGCAAATAGACAAGGCAATTGAAATATTAGATAAGGTGATAAGTTGAATAAAAAATGGAGTTATTTATGAAAAAGGATCTTATAACAATCAAAGATTTAAAGCTCAGCGATATAAACGAGCTTTTTGAACTGGCAGCTAAATTCAAGGCCAAGAGAAAAACGCATGAGACACCGCTAAAGAATAAGACGATAGGCCTGATCTTTGAAAAGCCGTCCAATAGGACAAGGGTGTCTTTTGAAGTCGGCATGTTTGAGCTGGGCGGGAATGCTATTTACTTAGGAGAGAGCGAGGTCAAGCTCGGCAAGAGGGAGTCTGCGAAGGACGCGGCAATGGTGCTCTCAAGATATCTTGACGCAATGGTCATAAGGACATTTTCTCATGATAGATTACTTGAGATGGCAAAGAATTCCGCAATACCTGTAATAAATGGGCTGACAGACCTGCTTCATCCATGCCAGGCATTGAGTGATTTGTTTACAATAAAGGAAAAGAAGGGGCTGGAGAATATCACTATAGCTTTTGTAGGCGATGGCAACAATGTAGTGAATTCGCTCTTGAATGGATGCAGTAAGCTGGGCATTAAGATAAAAGTCGCGTGTCCAAAAGGCTATGAGCCGAAGGTCGATGCTGCAGAACTTTTTAGCTCGCCTCAGGAAGCAGTTAAGGGCGCTGATATTGTTTACACAGATGTATGGACCAGTATGGGTAAGGAAAAAGAACAAAAAGAGAGACTCAAGGTATTTAGAAGGTTCCAGGTCAATTCTGAGCTTATGAAATCGGCAAAGAAAGACGCAATGGTAATGCATTGCCTGCCTGCGCACAGGGGAGAAGAGATCACAGACGAGGTCATAGACAGCGCGCAATCCATTGTCATTGATCAGGCAGAGAACAGGCTTCACGTGCAAAAGGCAATACTGGTGAAGCTACTAAGATAACCCTGGACAACTTCGTAAGTTACCCAATGGGTAACTTACGAAGTTGTCCATGTACGCGGAAGGAAAGATTATGAAGAATAAAAAGGTGGTTTTAGCTTATTCAGGAGGATTGGATACTTCGGTGGCTGTTAGATGGCTTATGGATAAAGGCTATGATGTTATTGCTTACATGGCTGATGTGGGCCAGGGCGGGAATTTTCAGAAGCTGAAGAAAAGGGCCTTGTCTGCAGGCGCTTCAAAGGTCGTGATCGAGGATCTCAAAGAAGAATTCGCAGAAGACTTTGCCTTTCAATCATTAAAGGCAGGGGCGGTCTATGAATCAAAATATCTGCTGGCAACCGCGCTTTCAAGACCGATTATTGCAAAAGGCCTGGTGCAGACCGCAAAAAAGGAAAAGGCCAGTTTTATAGCGCATGGCTGCACAGGAAAAGGAAATGACCAGGTAAGGTTCGAAGTCACTGCAATGGCGCTTGCGCCTGAACTCGGCATACTGGCGCCGCTCAGGGAATGGGACATGTATTCCAGAGACGAAGAAATAGAATATGCAAAGGAAAAAGACATAGACATAGATGTCACGAAGAAAAGCCCCTATAGCTTAGATCAGAATATATGGGGAATAAGCATTGAGTGCGGTGTTTTAGAAGATCCATGGAATGAGCCGCCAGAGGACGCGTATAAAATGAGCATTGATCCAAAAAAGGCGCCTAACAAGCCAACATATGTAGAAATAGAGTTTAAAAATGGCGTGCCAGTAAAGATCAATGGAAAAAAATACGCGGCAGTGGATTTAGTGACAAGCCTAAATAAGATCGGCGGCAAAAATGGCATAGGCAGGACTGATCTTGTTGAAAACAGGCTCGTTGGCATTAAGTCAAGGGAGATATATGAGGCGCCAGCAGCGTGGATCTTGCATAAGGCACATAAGGATTTAGAGGCGCTTGTGCTTGACAGGGAGCTTTTGCATTTCAAGGAGATCATTTCCTTAAAATACGCGGAGCTTATATATTATGGCTTATGGTTTACACCTTTAAAGAAGGCTCTGGACGGGTTTATAAGCCAGACGCAGAAGAATGTAACAGGCAGTGTAAGGATGAAGCTATTAAAGGGTGCCGCGAGTGCAGCAGGAAGAAAATCAGAGCACTCACTTTATAAAAAAGAAATGGCGACGTATGAACCTGGCGATAAGTTTGATAGATCCATTGCAGAAGGATTTATTAAAGTGTGGGGAATGCCGTATAAAAAATAGTAAATTTTAATGGAGGTTGCGTAAGGTTTCGTGAGGTTTCGTAATGTTTCGTGAAGTTGCAAAAGCAACCTTACGCAACCTAACGAAACTTAACGCAACCTTACGAAACATACGTGGAGATTAGATATGAAAAGTAAAATGTGGGGAGGTAGGTTTAACAAGAAGACTGATCCTTTAGTCGAGGAATTTACGAAATCTATTCAGTTTGACCAAAAACTTGCGGAATATGATTGTGTAGGATCCCTTGCGCATATTGATGTGCTCAAGAACGCGAAACTTTTGACTGGTAAGGAGCATAAAGAGTTACAGTCGGGCCTGAATACTATTTTGTCATCAATTAAAAAAGGCACCCTTAAGGTAGATGAGTCTTTTGAGGACATTCATAGCTATGTGCAGCATCTTCTGGAGAAAAAACTTGGCAAAGTGGCATTGAAGCTGCACACCTGTAGATCCAGAAATGACCAGGTAGTGCTAGACACAAAGCTTTATTGTTTAAAAAATCTTTCCGCTACATTGGATATTGTTTCGCAGGCAATAAAGAAATTGGCAAAGCTATCCAAAGACAATGCAAAGCTGATCATACCTGCTTATACACACCTGCAGCACGCTATGCCAGTAAGTTTATCTCTTCATCTCGATGCGTATGTTCAGATGTTTTCCAGGGATGCCAAGAGATTGGGCAGCATCTTTGATGATATGGAGCCGACCATGGGCGCGGGCGCTGTTGCCGGTACGTGCATTGATGCGTCAAATTACAAGATGAATTCAAAGCCCTGCAGCCCTGTTAATTCCATAGACAGCGTGAGCGACAGGGATTTTGTCATAGAGATATTGAGCGCACTGGCGATATCGGGCATGCATATGTCAAGACTGGCTGAGGATCTTATTCTGTGGTCCACAAAGGAGTTTGATTTTATTGACATAGACGAGGCATTCTGTACCGGCAGTTCGCTCATGCCACAGAAAAAGAACCCTGATGTATTAGAATTAATAAGAGGAAATACAGGAAAGTTATATGGGAATTTAATGAACGCCTTGGTAATGATGAAGGGGCTGCCTCTTTCATACAATAGAGATATGCAGCTGGACAAAGAGCCACTATTTAGTTCTTTTGAGATCATACAGCAGGAATTAAAGGTCCTGGCAGAGCTTTTGCCAAATGTAAAGTTTAAAAAAGAAAATATCAAGAAACAACTTGAGGACGAGTGTTTATACGCTACTGATCTAGCTGATTATTTAGTGCAAAAAGGAGTAGCTTTTAAAGATGCTCATACAATTATAGGCAACCTTATAAAATATAAACTGAAGACCGGTAAAGATATAGTAAAGATGGGCAAAGATGAACTTAAAAAATTCAGCCCATTTTTAACGCCCAAAGAAGTGAAAAAGAGAATAGATCCAGAATATTCTGTAAAATCTAAAAAGTCAACAAGAAGAAAGAAAAGGTAGGTCATGCACGACTTTAAATACAGACACAGCGAACTTTACTGCGAATCCGTAAACATGGCAGGGCTTGCGAAAAGATACGGTACGCCGCTTTATGTCTACAGCAGAAAGACATTCCTGAGCCACTATAGAAAATTGCAGGCCGCGTTCAGAGGCGTAAGGCCGCTTATATGCTATTCAGTAAAGGCGAATTCGAACACCTCTATACTGAGGATGCTTGCAAAA
>JAHIRR010000348.1 GCA_018818505.1 Candidatus Omnitrophota bacterium
CCTGTCGACAAATATGGCGTGGTGGATTTAAACAGATTAAAGGAAGCAATAAGAAAAGATACAATCCTTGCCTCAATAATGTTTGCCAATAACGAGATAGGCACTATCCAGCCAATAAAGGAGATCGCAAATATCACGAAAAAAAATGGCGTCTATTTTCACACAGACGCGGTTCAGGCCCTGGGCAAGGAGATTATAGACGTTGAGGATCTAGGCGTGGACCTTTGTTCATTTTCTGCCCATAAGCTGGGCGGGCCAAAAGGCGTAGGCGTGTCATATCTCAGGAAGGGTGTAAAGATCGTGCCTTTCCAGACTGGCGGGTATCATGAGAGAAAAAGAAGGGCCGGGACATTGAATGTGCCTGGCATTGTTGGTTTTGCAAAGGCCATGGAGATAGCAAAGCGTGATATGAAAAAAGACAATAAACACATGAAAAAGTTGGCTAAAAAACTCCTGACCGGTCTTGAGAAAGAACTTGATGAGATATATCTGAACGGCCATCCTGAAAATAGACTCTCAAATACCCTTAATATAAGCTTCAGATATATTGAAGGAGAGTCATTAATATTGAATTTTGACATGAAGGGTATATTTGCCTCAACAGGTTCTGCCTGCACATCTGGTTCGCTGGAAACTTCTCACGTTTTGACCAGTATAGGAGTCCCGCCGGATCGCTCGCAAGGTTCCATAAGATTCTCATTTGGTTACGAGAATACAGACGAGGATGTAGATTATTGCCTGATAGAGATCCCGCCTATAGTAAAAAGACTCAGAGAAATGTCCCCTCTATGTTAATAGACACGCACTGTCATCTGGATTTTAAGAATTTTGACGAAGATAGGAGTAAGGTCATTGTTCGTTCAAAAGAGCAGGGTATAGAATTTATCATCAATGTCGGTTCCAGCATGGAAGGCACTAAAAGGTCATTGGAGCTGGCAGAGGATCATGAATTTATATACGCCGCGGCAGGTATTCACCCGCACGACGCTGATCATGCAGGAGATGAGGATCTGGAATCATTCAGAAGATTTTTTGAGAGCAAAAAAATAGTCGCGATCGGGGAGATAGGCCTTGATTATTATAAAAATATCTCATCAAAAGAGAACCAGAAGAAATTATTCATAAAATTATTGCGTGAGGCCAGAGAAAGAGGCCTTCCTGTTATTATCCATGATCGTGACGCCCATAAGGATATATTGACTGTTTTAAAACAAGAAATGGGGAAATCTATAAATGGCGTTATGCATTGTTTTTCAGGAGACGAGGCCCTGCTCAGGGAGTGTCTGAGCCTTGGCATGCACGTGTCTTTTACATGCAATCTTACATTTAAGAATGCTGGCAGGCTGCGCGATATAGCGAGGCTCGTGCCCATGGAAAGACTTCTCCTTGAGACAGACGCGCCTTTTTTAGCGCCGCAGGCCTTTAGAGGAAAGCGCAATGAGCCCATGTACGTGAAGTATCTGGCTGAGGAGATCGCGAATATAAAACGCCTGGACTTTAAAGAAGTTGCAAGGATTACAACAGAGAACGCAAAGAGGTTATTCAAATTATGCTAGAATTTATCAGGCGCGAGAAGATCTATGTACTCATACTCTTTTTTATATTAGCTGTAAATCTGATGCATGCAAAGGATGTAAAAAAAGAAGTGCCTATCGAAAAGTCTTTGTCTTCGATGAATCTTGAGGAGCTGGGTGTTACAGAAGAGAAGGTCAAGGACTTTTTCGAGTCTGATAAGCCCAGCGCAAAATTCTTTAGGTATCTTGTATCCTTTGGATTTTTTATATTTGTCCTGTCTTTGATATTGAATCTCATGTTTATCTTTAGGGGCGAGAGAAAGAAAATAGATTTTAAGGCACCTTATTCTAAAGGGGCAGTGCCATGGGGGGTATTGGATTTATTCAGAGCAGTCCTTATTATACTATTCGCAGGTTATGTGCTGGCGATTATCGAGGCGTTTGTCCTGAAGGCCTTTCATCTGGAACTAACTATGAATCTGCGCATGATGATCAGCACCTTTTTTATAGATATTGTTGCAGTGATGGTGGTTTTATATTTTGTCATGGTTAAGTATAAAAAGAATATACAAGAGTTGGGGCTAAGGGCCCCTTCTTTTTTAAAAAATATTTTATCAGGCATAACCGCCTATATTTTTATGTTGCCGGTTTTACTGGTAATATTGATCTTCTCTATATGGATTTTGAATGTGTTTGGATATACACCGCCGCCTCAGCCTGTATTCGAGATATTTATGGAAGAGAAGAAAAGCTCCGTACTTTTATTTCTGACAGTCTTTGTATCAGTACTTGGGCCTATAGTAGAAGAGGTCTTTTTTAGGGGATTTATGTACAGCGCTGTAAGAAAACACACAGGCGTATTGGCCGCGGCGTTTTTGAGCGGCGCTATTTTTAGCATGCTGCATACAAACATCGTTGGTTTCTTACCCATAATGGCGCTTGGGGTGCTTTTGGCATATCTCTACGAGACTACAGGTTCGCTTGTGGCGTCGATAAGTGTTCATATATTGCATAATTCCATTATCGTGGCTTTTGTATTTTTTTTGAAAGAATTTATAAGGTAGGCGTGAAGACAAAGGTTTCTCTTGTAAAGTGCAAGACGTATAATACTGAAGAGGTCGGCCCTGCAGTTAAAAAGGCCTTTGACCTTTTAGGTGGTTTAGAGACTTTTGTAAAAAAAGGCGAGAAAGTACTTCTTAAGCCTAATATGCTTTCAAGAAAAACGCCAGAGCAAGGCGCTAACACGCACGTTGAGATTGTCAGGGCCTGCGCGAGGCTGGTAAGGGATTATGGCGCAGTGCCAATGATAGGCGATAATCCAGGGGGCTCTTTGACCCCTGATCAGGCCTATGATGCTTCAGGATTCTCAAGTATGGCTGAAGAAGAGGGCATTGAGCTTGGCCATAGCAAGGATGTCAAAGTAGTTCGCGGCATCCCGATATCTTCTTATTTTTTCGAGTGCGATAAGATAATTAATCTGCCGAAGATGAAGACGCATGGCCTTACGGCCTTGACAGGTGCTATAAAAAATATGTATGGCGCGGTCTCGGGCCTTATAAAGAGCGAGTATCACAAAAGATTTCCTAATCCCAGGGAGTTTGTTGGTATTTTGGTGGATGTCTTTGAGATAGTTAAACCGCATCTTGTTTTAATGGATGGGATTGTTTCAATGGATGGAGATGGGCCCAGCGCAGGCAGGCTTAGAGATACCGGGATTTTGATGGCAGGCAGTGATGGGGTGGCTATAGATAGTATATTTTCGCATTTGATCGGTGTTAGACCTTCGGATGTCCTGACAACCAAAGAGGCCAGTAAAAGAGGTCTCGGAGAGATGTTTTTAGAAAATATTGAGGTTGTAGGCGAGGGTGTTTCAGAAAATTTCATAGAAGGGTTTAAACTACCACATTCTAAGAAGTTATTTATGTTGCCGGATCGCGCCCTTAAAATGCTGGCAAGTTTTGTCAGATTTGGACCGTATATAAATAAAGATATTTGTAAAAAATGCGATATCTGTACTGAAAGTTGCCCTGTATCTGCAATTAAAGAATTCACAATAGACTATCGCAAGTGCATCAAGTGCATGTGTTGCCACGAAGTGTGCCCGTATAATGCAGTGAAGCTGAAGCGCAACATCCTGGCCCGCGTCTTTGGCCTATGAAAAGTAGACAAAACAGTCACTGTCTGTTTTGTCTACTTTAGCAGGGGGAGTGATTATGCTGTTAGAACCTATTAAATGGGAGAAGAACAAGATTGTTTTTATTGATCAGACAGAGTTGCCGGCACGGCTGAAGTATGTGCGATGCGGTGATATAGATACGCTGTGTGAGGCTGTAAAGAAACTGAGGGTCCGCGGCGCGCCTCTGATAGGCGTCTCTGTTGCA
>JAHIRR010000029.1 GCA_018818505.1 Candidatus Omnitrophota bacterium
AATCTTCTCTGCTGTCTGTATATGACCCAGTCCTGCCCTTGCCTCTCCACCCTTTGCCTTTTCAATGGCAGCTGAAAACTGAGGTATGCCTATGGCAGCCAGAATACCTATGATGATAACGACTATCAAGACCTCTACCAGCGTAAAACCTTTGCTTCTCATATTACCCCTCCTTTTGTTTTAATAAATAAAGTATACATTAAAACAACACTAAGTCAAATCTTTTTTCTATTTATATCAACCAGAGCTTTTTATAGCGCTGGATAAACTGAATATAGGCATAAACATTGCCACGACAAGAACACCTACTACAATACCCATAAAAACCAGGACAAGCGGCTCAAACATCGTTGTAAGCCTGGTAATAAAGGTATTGACCCGTTCTTTATAGAACGCGGATATCCTGTCTAACATTTTGCCCAACTCGCCTATCTCCTCCCCCACGCCTATCATCTGAACCACAAGCGGAGAAAATAAGGCGCTATCCTGCATGGTCTGCGCCATACCCTTACCATCCCTTACAGATGCCTTTACGTCTCTCAGTGCCTGCTCCATTAATGTATTGCCTGATGTCTTTTCAGCGATCTCAAGGGCATGCAATATGGGAACTCCGCTCTTAAGAAGAGTTGCCAGGCCGCTTGCAAATCTCTCTGTTGCTATCTCCTGTATTAACGGCCCTACTAGAGGTAATTTTAGCTTAATACTATCGAACTGCTGCCTGCCTGCTCCTGCAGATACATATTTCCTGAGAATAAAAAATAGCGCCACCATGCCCCCAACAACAATCAAAAAATACTTTTTCGCAATATTACTCGCCATGATCACCATTTGAGTAAGAAGCGGTAATTCAACATTAAATCCCTTAAATATCTCAGAAAATATAGGGATGATCTTGAGTAAAAATATCGCTATGGCTCCCGTTGCAACACAAATAAGTATTATTGGATAGACCATGGCGGAGGTGATCTTTCTTTTTAGCGACGCGCTCTCTTCCAGGTATCCCGCAAGCTGTTCAAGGCTGACAGGCAAATGACCGCTGGCCTCTCCTGTCTCAACAAGATGGATCCAAAACTCAGAAAAGATCTTGTTGTGCTTCCTTAATGCGTTCTGAAATGTATACCCTCCCTCAACATCCTTTTTTATGGTCTCCACAGCCCTCAGTAAAAGCTGTGACTCTATCTGTTTGCATAATATATCCAGACTTTTTATAAGAGTCACTCCTGCGCTTAAAAGCGTGGCCAGCTCCTTAGAAAACATTATGAGATCAGATGTGTTGACCCCGCGATGATAACTTCTTTTGATCTTTTTTACGCGTTTTGCCGGCGCAGCTAGTCCGATAGAAACAACGAAAAGGCTCCTTGCCTGCAGCGAATTCAAAAGCGCTGCTTCAGAAGCAGCCTCTATGGTCTCCTCTGTCAGCTTCCCAGTTTTATCCCGCGCCACATACTTGAAGAATGGCATCTTGCGCTCCTTATTCTCCGCCTGTCACCATTGCTATGCTCAACACTTCCTCTATGCTGGTAATCCCGGTTTCTACTTTTTCAATACCACTATCTACAAGAGATCTTATGCCCATCTCCCTGACTACCTTCTTGATCTCGCCCAGGCTTGCGCCCTTTGAAACCAATTCCTTTAGTCTATCATTGATCAATATTACCTCATAAATAGCTACCCTTCCCCTGTAACCTGTGTGGCTGCACGCAGCACAGCCCTTTGGCTTATATAAAAGTTCCTGTTTTATCTTAAAGTCTCTTATTAGATTGGGCGGGGTTTCATACGCCTCCTTGCATTCAGGACACAATTTGCGCACCAATCTCTGCGCCCCCACAACAAGCAAAGAAGAGCTTATCAGGTAAGGCTCGATGCCTATATCTATCAGCCTTGATATGGCGCTAGGCGCATCATTGGTATGAAGCGTGCTTAAAACAAGATGGCCGGTAAGCGATGCCCGTATGCATATCTGAGCAGTCTCAAGATCCCTGACTTCTCCTACCATTATAACATCAGGGTCTTGCCTTAGAAATGCCCTGAGCGCGGCGGCAAATGTCAGGCCTATGGAAGGCTTTATCTGGACCTGATTTATACCCTCGAGCTTATATTCCACAGGATCCTCAACTGTAGAGATATTTTGACGCGGACTCTTGATCTCATTTAAGGCAGCATAAAGCGTCGTGGTCTTTCCGCTTCCTGTCGGGCCTGTAACCAGGATCAACCCATGCGGGCTCTTTATAGCCTTTTTAAAATTCTCAAGCGCCTTTGGTTCAAAACCAAGCTTATTTAGATCCAAAGGAGTCGCTGACTTATCCAGTATCCTCATGACAACCTTTTCGCCATAGATAGCAGGTATTGTTGAAACACGTATATCAATGCCCTTGTTTTCTACCTTTACTAAAAACGCTCCGTCCTGAGGAAGCCGCCTCTCTGCTATATCAAGATTGGCCAATATCTTTATCCTTGAAACAATGGCGGAAATAAGGTGTTTTGCCGGAGGCGGTATTTCATAAAGCACGCCGTCGATCCTGTATCTTATGACTATCTTACTCATGAACGGCTCTATATGTATATCACTCACCCTGTCTTTTATGGCCTGCATAAGCAATAGATCGACCAGCTTGACCACTGGCGCTTCTTCTGCGCGCGCGATCAGATCATCAAGGCTGAAATTGTCTTCTTCTTTTAATTTTTCTGTCTTAAATTCCTCGAGTTCATACGAACCGCTTATTGCGTCCTTAAGCAAGTCCTCTCTTCCATAAAATTCGTCAACTGCCCTCTGAAGATCAGATTTTGTCGTTATAATAGGGTTTATCTCGCATCCTGTCATGTGCCTTAGATTGTCTATTGCGATCAGATCCAAAGGGTCAACAAAAGCAATAGTAAGGGAATCCAGGTGTCTTGAAATAGGTAAAAGCATATGTCTGCGGGCATATTCTTCAGGTATTAATTTTTCAAGATCCTGACCTTCCGCAGGCTTAAGGAGTCCTTTAGAGTAAGATGCATAAGGGATAGCTAACTGCTTTGCCAGCGCAATTACAATATCCTTTTCAGATACAAGTCCAAGATTTACCAAGACGTCACCGAGTTTTGCGCCTTCCTTTTTCTGCACCTCGACGGCCTTCTTAAGCTGCTCCTCGGTCACGATCTTCTCGTTAAGCAATATTTGTCCCAACTTATCCTTGGACTTTCTCATCCTATTTTTCTTCTCCCAATAGGTCCAATAGTGTCTTTATCTCTTTCTCTCTCACGGCCTTTGGTTTTTCCTGTTCGCGCTCAGAAATATTTGCCAGTTTATACGTGCTGCCATCCACTACATGAGGCGTGATAAATATCAAGAGCTCCTTATCTAATTCATCTCTGGATTTATAGCGAAATGCAGTGCCTATTAAAGGCAGGTCTCCGAGAAACGGGACCTTGGTCTTTCCATAGCTGTCTTCTCTGGATATCAAGCCTCCTATAATGATAGTCTCCCCATCCCTGACCATAACTGTGGTTTTTGCGCTTCTTTTTTGCGGGTCCACAAAGATACTGCTTCCAGATGAAAAATATGTTGATAATACTGGCACTATAACGGTTGGCTGTATATGCATAGTGATATAACCGCCTTTATTTATCTGCGGCGTAACCTCTAATGTTATACCTGTATCTATCCTCTCTGCCTGAGTGGATGTGGTTGATGCAGAGCCAGTATCTGTAGTGCTCGTCATGCTGGCAACAGCTGTCTGAGCAGTGAGCTCTATCAATGCTGTTTCGTTATTCAATGTAAGCACCTTGGGCCTCGCCAAAACCCTGGAATCTGTATTACTCAATATAGCTCTCATCGTAGCAGTAATGCCGCTAAGGGACATGCTTGCATCCGTAGTTATAAGATCTTTATCTATAAGCGCTCCCTTTAAAGGCCATTGAGTAGTTAATGCAGGTCCTGTATATCCTCCAAATGAGCCTGACCATTGTATACCTAATTTATCAGCAACGGTTGTTGTTGTCTCTATTATCTCTACCTCTATCATGACCTGAGACGTTCTTACATCAAGCCTTGCCAGCACATCCTCAATAATGGCAAACTGGCTCGGCATCTCCTTTATAATAAGGCTGTTGGATCTTTTATCAGCTATTACTTTGCCATCTTTGCTCAGGATGTCTTGTATGACTGTAACTATCTCGGGTTCCTGTTTCGACTCTCCTGATTCTGTCGGAGGAGACGCCAGCTGCGCATATTTTAACTCGTATATCTTGGTCAATGTCTCAACCGTAGGTTTTACGGATTCCTTGACTATAAATATGTTACTGCCAGGCTCTTGTTCATAGACAAGGTTATTCGCGCTCATGATGTGATTCAAGGCATCTTCTACTGTAACGCCATCAAAATAAATCGTGACTGTCCTGGCCTTCACATTCTGGCCTGCGACAAAATTAAGGCCTGACTGTTGTGAAAATAACTTAAGGATTGTCTTCAGATTTGCATCCTGAAAATCCATAGAGATCAGATTTCCAGGACTTGCCGCTACCTGAGCAGGGGCCCCGTAATCCACCTTTGCGGCAATCGAAGGTGATGACATAAAAATACTAAGTATGATGGCGATGATCAATCTTGCTGCTTTCATGATGGCCTCCTTTTGTGTGTCATTGCGAGCACAGCGAAGCAATCTCTAAAGAGATCCCTCGCTTCGCTCGGGATAAAATTCGCACTTATCACTTCGGTCTGACAATAAATTCTTTACCATCAAACCTCAAACGTATTCCATCCCTGGTAATATCCTTGATCTTGACTTGAGACTTGGTTTCTCCCAGGCCTACCTCTATTACATCATCTATATCATAGAGCTTATCGTTTATTATTGCCTGTGGCCTTATACTGCTCCACACCATACCCTGGAATTTCATATCAGGAAGAGCCACGCTTTCACCTGTACTTTTCATGCTTACTGTCTCTTCCTCTAATGGGCTCTTGAACGGCACCCTTCCGGTTCCCGCTAAATAAACCACACCGCTTTCCTCCTTTGGAACTTTTGCCTCCAGGATCTCTATCTCGGCCCACTTCTCATTAAATTCTTTTCTGGAAAAGACCTCGTCATTTCTGTCGCCCTTCTTAAACCTTGTAAGGCCGATCAAAAGCGCCACAAGCACAAGCGCGCCTACGCCTATATATTCTATCTGCTGTTTTTTTAGATTCATCTCAGCCATTTTATTAGCTCGCTTCGCTCGCTAATACACAGATAATCACAGATTGCACATTTTTGCTGCAACGCTTTGCAGATGATCACAGATAACCTTATCTGCGATCATCTTGTATCTTTTCATCTGCGATCATCTGTGCAATTACTCCTTCAAAACCACCATGCTTATAATAATATGCGACTTTGCGTCAAAGGCATTGACCTTTGGATCATCCTCTTGAAAATCTGTATCTACATCAAGCCTCTTTGTATTGATGCGCTCGACTCTTAAGAATTTCTCTGACGACTCAATCTTAGACATAAACCTGCCAAGCTGATGATATGTGGAGGTAATATCCATCTCCACATATAGCCTAGTGTATAGGCCTCTTTTCTCTGGCGTACCTGGTTTTATAGACGCTATTTCTATGTTCTCCCCTGACGCCATATCAGAGACCTGGCTCAAAAGCCATGAAACACTCCTTCCTTCTGGCAGCCTTTTTTCATAAACCTTCAGGTGCTTACCAAGCGCTCTCACTGTGCCAATAAGAACATTCCTGTCCCTTTCATGTAATATCTCAGCCCTAAAGGCCTTGCTCTTACTCAAGAACGGTATAAAAATAAAGATTACACCGATAAATAGCGTGACGACAACTACTACTGCAGTCAATATAATGGTATTGCTTATTTTTTTTGGCTCTGTCTTCTTCATGGTTTTTTAACCACAGAGAACACAGAGATTTTTTATAGTCCCCTCTGTGCACTCTATTGGACCTTTGTTAGCCAATGTTTACTTAACAAAACTTTCTATTTTAAAACTAAAAGAGCCTTAATGTTTTTCCAAAAAGACTTGAGTGCACAGAGATTTTTTTAAATTATAGTTTTTCTCTGTGTCCTCTGTGGTTTCTTTTTGTGGTTCACGGGCCAGTGAATGATATCTCGAAACTCGCTGCCCCTTCCCCTTCTATCTCTGTCTTCTTAACAGACACGATATCCGCCCTCGTCATGCCCTTCTGCACGGCACTACTTTGTTTCAGATCTATCAAAAAATTATTAACGGTATCTGTCTCATTTTTATTTTCGTTTATCATGCAGTAGCCTTTAAGGCTAAGCCTTCTGGAGACCTTAGAAACATCCTTTTTATCCAGTTTCTCCTCAAAATCTATCTCAGTAAGCCATACATCCTTAGGTATCAACTCTGCCAATTCTACCAATCTATCTGTAAAATATGTCCGGCTCAAGATGATATTCTCCATCAAATACCTCTTTGCCTCCATCTCATTCTTTATCCTCTCTAAGGCATCTATAGAATTATCCTTTATATTGACCTCGACCCTTGGCCTTTCAGATAAAGTACGATCGAGCTCGTTCGGAAGCGGGGCTATCATCTTCATGCATATTACCCTTAATATTATCAGGAATAATATTGCAGCGGAGGCCTCGAGGAATGCCATCTTCAAAAATATCTCTTTATGCTTATAAACAAGCATCCTCTCTTTACACAGATTCACCCCTATAAAGGTTTCTGAAAGGCCTCTGAGCGCAAGGCCAAAGGCAATAGCGAGCTTAGGAGGCACAATATCTTTTTTAATCCTCACCCCTCTCAGCGGATCTCCCACCTCTATAGGTATCTGCAGCTCCTTGCCTACTAATTCATGCCAGTTCTCGAGGGGTAATTGGCTGTAGATGATTATCTTATCGATCACCTCTGATGGAAATTGCTTCTCATAAAAATCAAATGACAATCTTATCTCAGAAAGAAGCTTTTCAAATACAGGATCAAGCGAACCATCGCCTGGGGCGCTCTCGTCAAGAGGAATGTCTCTGATTAGATAGGGGACGCCGTTTCTGAGTATGGTTATATTTGCTGAATTTGCGCTTATATTGACGATTGCGGTGTTTACCTTATTACTTATCTGCTCAGCCGCATTAAAAGCCCTTATAAGACTAAAAGGCGCCGGCTCTACAATAACAGGCTTCACGCCTGCGCGTTCTATCAGGCTCACAAAGTCCGCTATTGCCTTTTGCTTCACTGCGGCAAATACAACATCCATGCTGTTAGCGGAAGACGGCCCTTTTATTACCTGAAAATCTGAAGCCACATCCTCCATTCGGAAAGGAATATAGCGCTTTGCCTCAAAATTTATTGCTGATGACCATTCCTGCTTTGGTATCTTTGGCATTTGAAAATAGCGCACCATTGTTTCTTCGCTCGAAATAGCAGTGACCACATTGCCTGGCTTAACATTGTTCTCCCTGAAAACCCTCTGTATGGCCTCGACTATATAATCCTCCTTGGTCTTCTTTTCTGTCTTTTGCTGAGAGGCGCTGCCTGCTAAAAGCACAGCACCATCCTGCGGCTCAACCACTGCTGCCTGAGTCTCTTGTTTCTTCGGATATATAGAAGTCTGGCCAAACTTAACAAGCCTTGGGCCCTTTAAGGTCCCCTTAAGCACAACAAGGTCCACAGTATCATTGCTTACATATAGACCTACTACCTGTTTTGTAAAAGCCAGGAGATTCTTATTCATAATAGATCCCTGTTTATTTCGTCGGTACTGTTAAAAAGATACCACAGAGAACACAGAGATTTTTTATAATAAAATCCTCTGTGTTCTCATAAAATTAGTCTTTTTATTCCTTGCTTTCTTTGACTTACCACGGAAGCACTGAAACACGGAAGTTTTTTTGTATTTGTATTTAAATTCATCTTTCTTTTTTCAGTGTTTCCGTGGTTAAAAATCTCTTGTAACATCCTGCAAGGGATATTCTTTTGGAGAACACCGAGAAAATTTAGTATTTACTCTGTGTACTCTGTGGTTTCTTTTAAATCCTTGCATACCTTATTTGACACTATCATTTCGTCTTTATTTTGGCTTCGATCATATTGGAAGACAACCATTTATCAATTGATCGCTTATCAAATCTCCAGACATGCCCTACCTTCATGCCTGAGATCTTCTTTTGATGAAGCCAATTATAAATAGTCTGCTTTTCCAGTTTAAGATATCTGGCCAATTCATCAGTGTCCATGAGTCTAGTCATCTATAACACCCCCTAATAGACTTACCTAGAGTTAGGTGAAATAAAATATACCATAAGGAACTTACTTTGTCAAGGTGGAGGAGTAAAATGGATGTATAACTCTATATAAGTAAATAAGTTATGTAATCAGATTTTTATGCTTTAAAAAACGGCTGACTTGGGATAG
>JAHIRR010000030.1 GCA_018818505.1 Candidatus Omnitrophota bacterium
GGGCAGATACCCGAGTGGCCAAAGGGGTCAGACTGTAAATCTGATGGCTCGCGCCTACGAAGGTTCGAATCCTTCTCTGCCCACCATGAACCACTCGCTAAGAATGCGAGTTAAGTTACTAGTTCGCTCGGGTTCATGGCTTCGCCATTTAGTATAACGCTCGCTGCGCCCTGTACCCGAGCGAATACTCAACTCAAGTGTGGTATTCTTAGCGAGTGGTTCATGAGCCCTGTACCTGAGCGAAGGCGTAACTCAATCGAGATTCTTAGCGAATGGTACAGGGCCAGAGTCATATTTTGTAGATGCGGGTGTAGCTCAATGGCAGAGCGCTAGCCTTCCAAGCTAGCTATGACGGTTCGATCCCGTTCACCCGCTCCATGGTTCGACGCGCCATTGGCATCAAAAATGCCAATGGCTTGCTCACCATGTCCTGAGCAAGTGAGCGAAGCGAACGCGTCGAAGGACTTCTTTAAGCCCTTGACCTATCCTCAATAATCTGTTATAATTAAATAAAATTAGGTACACGGGCCGTGAAACGTACGGCTATTTTATGTCTGGATTATAGTTATGATTAAAAAAGCATATTATATAGCATTGATATTTACGCTAATATTTTCAAGCTCTTCTTATGCGCTTCGCGCGCCGCTTAAGTTTAGCGAAAAGCCTAAAGTAGAGACCTCTGTTGACATAAAAGCCGTGCAGGCCAATGTTGCAGAAAAGATCGAGAAGCACGTTAATATCCTTAAGGGTAGATATAAAAAGACAGAAGAATATTACAGGCCTTTGCCGGAAGTTGAGTTTTCAACGGAAGCTTCTCCAGTTAAGTATAAATATACAAGAGATGACAATAGAATAGTTTTTTATCCACCTATCACAGAAGAGATATGTTGGCTGGCATATGGCGAGTGGTTGTCGCAGAATGAGGCTGATTTGCATACTGATAAGGATGATATTAAATTATGGAATTCCGAGCATATTCAATATTTAATGGATAGTGGCTATGTTAATCCAGAGGAGGTTAAAGACCTAGTCATCCTTGATGTGGCAAGTGGCGTAGGCATACCAGGAGTTTTAATAGCAAAAAGCGGCGCAGGGCAAGTAACTTGTCTTGATGTCTCAGAAGTCATGCTAGAGGCTGCTCAAAAAAAGGCAATGGAATTTAATTTAGAGAATGTTATTTTTAAGCAGGGGAGTGTTTTTCAATTACCATTTGGTAGTGATTTGTTTGACATGGTTTTTGTAAATCGCACACTTTTTAGGCAGCCAGGAGGATTAAGGAGAATAGCCTTGAGCGAGATCCTGCGTGTTTTAAAACCTAAAGGCAAAATGCAACTCTTAGAATGGTATTTGCTAAAAGACTTAAACTTAAACAAGCTTAGTTTAGGGTGGGATGGCGATCAATGGTTATCTGAGATAGGCAGAGTTGGATTCGAAAAGGAATTAATTTTAAATCCAAGAGAGCTTGAGGAAGCCACAGAAGAGCGTCTATATATGATAGGAGCATATAAGTCCGCAACAAAAACATCTTCCAAGTTAAAACGTACCCTTTTTTCAATTACTTCAAACGCGTGCCTTACTGCAAATTGATATTGACTTTAAATCCGATTTAGTATATCTTTTATAGAGCGCTGGCGTAGCTCAATGGCAGAGCAATGGTTTTGTAAACCATAGGTTGAAGGTTCGACTCCTTTCGCCAGCTCCGAATTTTGCAAAGCAAAATTCGTCCCGAGCAAGTCCGCCGAAGGCGGACGCGTCGAAGGACATAGTTATTCTATCATGAAAAACTCCATCAATAAAAAAGTCGATGTGTTTGCGCTTTTCCTTCCTGAGATAAAGGATCGGATTCAGAATAGGAATTTTGCGCAGCTGAAGGAGATCGTCAAAACTATTCCTTCAATGGACCTTGCAGAGGGTATCAAGCTTCTCGATGGAAACGAAAAGGTCCTTGTCTTTAAACTCCTTGGCCCAAAGATGGCGATCGAGGTTTTTGAAAACCTGTCATTCGAAAACCAATCATACCTCTTAAATAATCTCAAGAACGAAGAGATCTCGCAGATCCTCAATGAGATGGCGTCAGATGAAAGGGCAGACCTCTTTAAGGATCTACGGCCCGCTGTTGTAAAAAAATTAAAGAACCTCATGAAAAAGGAAGAGGTGGATGATCTCAACCGACTCCTTAAATATCCTGAGGATACTGCGGGCGGCCTGATGACAACAGAACTTATTGAACTGCGGCCGTCGATGACAGCAAGGAAGGCGCTTCTCTCGCTACAGGAAAATTACAGGCCAGGCCAGATCAAGGATATAAATTCAGTGTATATTACGGATGACAATCACAGGCTTTTGGGCGACGTGACACTACAGTTGCTTATCATGGCAGGGCCTGACATGCTTATAAAGGATGTAATGACGCCTGTTGACTGGATAAAGGTCAACACAAATACACCGAATACAGAGGTCGCGAAACAGTTTGAAAAATATGATCTGCTGAACATGCCTGTGGTGGATTCAGAAAATCGACTCATTGGCATAATCACAGTCGATGATGTTGTGGACCTGATGCATAAAGAAACAACCAAAGAGATCTATGAAATAGGGAAAATGACGCCTAAGGAAGGCGAAGAGATACGCTATGCGCATGTGAATAGCTTAGGGCTTGTCAAACGCAGGGCAGGCTGGCTTATGTTTCTTTTGGTCTTTGACTTTTTAACAGGCACGGTCCTTAAGACATTTGAACATTCGCTGAGCAGGGTGGTGGCGCTTACATTTTTTATACCAATGCTTCTGGATACAGGCGGCAATGCTGGAAACCAGACGTCCATTACCATTATTCGCGGATTGGGCACAGGCGATGTCACGCTTAAAAATACATGGAAGGTGGTCAAGGTAGAGCTGATCGCGGCGTTATTTATGGGCGCCATAGTGGGCGCGGTTGCATTTGGCAGGGCGATTTTGCTGCAGCAGTCTCCGCTATTGGCAGTAGTGGTCGGCGTGACAATGACTTCAATAGTTCTTTTAGCTATCTGTACCGGGATATTTCTTCCTCTCGTATCCAAAAGATTCGGACTTGATCCAGCGGTCCTGGCAGGCCCGATCACCACTAGCATCGTCGATGTCATAGGCCTGATCATTTACTTCAAGATAGCCCATGCATTACTCCCTGCATTGAAGATGGGCCTCCCCTAAATTATTTTATTTTTTTCTTGACAGAAATTTTTAATATGATATAATTACGTCTCTGTTTCTATATATAATCTATTATCATAAATAATTATTATATATATAAATATAAGTTCTGCTGCTGTAGCTCAGTCGGCAGAGCACTTCCTTGGTAAGGAAGAGGTCATGGGTTCAATTCCCATCAGCAGCTCCGCTTATGTGGA
>JAHIRR010000031.1 GCA_018818505.1 Candidatus Omnitrophota bacterium
ACACTCTTCGCAAATCGCCTTGTGCATCTCTCTGGGACGTCCACCAAATCCACTACCGCTTTGAAACCCCATATTTTGTCTCCTTTTCAATTTTCAACGACTTTCATAAGGCTGCTTAGACAGCCTTATTTGCATCAAAGTTATATCTTTCTTACATTTGCTGCCTGAGGTCCTTTCGGTCCCTGTTCTATTTCAAACTCCACTTCCTGGCCTTCGCTTAAAGATTTAAAACCTTCTCCCTGAATTGCATTATGATGAACAAAGCAATCTTTACTTCCATCATCCGGAGTGATAAATCCATAACCTTTCTGGTCATTGAACCACTTCACTTTTCCTTTTGCCATTATCCGCTACCTCCTTCCGATAAAATTTTAGTAAGTACTACCGAGCATTAAAAAACCCGCAAAACGGTACAAGAACCTTCTTATTTCATCCAAATATTTAAGCACGTTTTTTTCTACGTGTAAAAAATGATTTCTTCTTTTTAACGGGCTTTTGCCTTTTTTCAGCCTGCCTTTTATCGAAACGGCGTTCCCGGGGAAAATCTCTTTCTTCGGGCCTGTTATCTTGGTTTACGTTAAAGAGGTTGCCTTTTTTACGCTTTGAAAAGCATTCCTTGCAGTATACAGGACTATCTCCGTTAGGCTTGAAGGAGACTTCACATTCTTTTTTACACTCTTCGGTTTTACTGTGAAAGACTCAATATCTTTTACCACAAACAGCCATATTTTTCAAGAATTATTGCACCTTTTGAAAAATGGTACAAAAAACGGCAATTTGCCTGGGAATGCAAAACTATCAGACACCAGGATACATGTTATGTTTAATATAGTTAATTGAAGTTGCGTCTACGCCTGCTTACAAGACTTTTGACCCAAAAAAAGAAAAACCCTTTCTGTGTAAAAAATGGAGGATTTCTAAATGTGCTTGACAAAATTTAATATAAAACCTTTACTCAAAGAATTAGCTATGCTATAGTAAGAATGTTGGTTTTAAATGGTTAACTAAAAAAGAAGGGGGCGACATGGCAAAAACAAAAAAGGCAAAATGTCCTGCTAAAACAAAAAAAGGCAAGGCATGTAAAAGTCTTGCAGCTGGAAAATCTAAATACTGCATTAGTCATAAGAAGAAATAGTAAACGGGTTATTTATTTAGGTTTTTTTCTTCCTTGAAGCTATTTGTTTTCTCGGAAATCAGTTGTCCGCCAACAGAGACGTTTTCAGGAAGGTTTTCTTTAATTAATACTATATACGTCTGCCTTGGTAACGAGTAAGTTTTTTCAAGAGCATCGGTAATCTTCTTCATCAGTACTCTTTTTATTTCCAAATTATCAATCTTTGGCCCTTCTATTGTTACACTTGGCATTTATGAACCTCCTTTCTAGTATATGTCTCCCTCTCTCTAACCTCTCTTTATTTACACAGGTCAATTATAGACTCAATACCTTGATATATCAAGAATATTTTGGGTTTATGTAACTAACATGTCAAGATGTCCGCTGTTTCTAACAAGTGATGTGTCCGCTTTTGGTTAATAGTAGTCGTAGTCCTTTTTCTTTTGGCTACCTTTTCTTTTTGTGAATACTGTGAATTTGTGGATAAGTCCTTGGGTAGATAATATCCCAGCATGTGAGGGCCGTATCCTATGCTTATAGAGCCGTCCAGATGTTCATAGACAATCACTTTGCACTTAGCAAAAGATACCCTTAGTTCAGATGGACCTATCTGTAATATTCTATTATTAAAGGATATGGTATTATCGTTATTTACTGTCCTCTCGTGTTTGAAGCAGAAGATCTTGTCTAAATCTATTGTCTTTGGTACAGGAATAAAGGCTGTTCCTTTCTGTTCCGGCTTTCTGAGGAATCTTTTATTGTGCTCTTTAATATATTCTGTCTTTAGGTATTTATTCGCTTCCGGTATCGTCTTTATGCCCCTCGATCTCAGCTCCTGAGGTATTCTGCCCTGGAGTGTTCTGTTAAGTCGTTCTGATCTGCCTCTTGCTTGAAGAGAATAGCCGGGAATAGGCTGTATGCCAAGCTCTTGTATCGCCCTACCTATCTGAGTAAGATTGCCCTTTTCAACTTTTTCTCCCGCCTTCTTAGTAAAAAAGAAGTGACTTGCCCTGTCTGTATAGAGCGAACAGAATATACCCTTCTTCTCGACGACATTCTTAAGCATCTTAATGCAAGTAATCGAATCCTCTTCTTTTACCAATTCTATGTCGTAGAGTTTGTTATTGGCATCATCATAGGCGTGTACAAGATCACACATCGTGCCGTTACCAAGCCAATCATAGGGTGAACCGTCCATATGTATCATCATGCCCACCAGAGGCCTTCTGGGACGGCGTTTGCGGTGTTTATCATGCCTTGTGCGTTTCTCTATTAGGCCAGCGCCCTGAAGAGCAAGACATACCCAGTTATAGCTTGTCTTTATATTATGCTCTACTCGCAACTTATCGTAAAAGTGCGAGATATTAAAATCAAAGTATTTTTCTCTGTGTAGTTTCAAGATCTTTTCTGCTTTCTCAAGCGGCATCCTTCTAGGGCTCGGCATCTTCTTACGCCTATCATATAGACCGTCATAACCGTATTCTTCATATCTTTTCTTCCACCTTTTCATCTGCCGGTCTGTAATGCCCAGTATCTCTGCAGA
>JAHIRR010000032.1 GCA_018818505.1 Candidatus Omnitrophota bacterium
AGAGGTTGTTCACAAATGGGCAAGAAAAGTCCATGTGCACTATTATGAAGAAGATAGAAGATAGTTAATCTTGTTTTAATTTATCACGCTTTCTGGTAAAATAACGGACTGTAAGGCGCTGGATCAATAAGCAGGGTGTTTCTAACCTGCTTAAGCCAGCGACCCCATTTGGACGCCAATACGAAACTGGAGCGGTTTCGTATAACTTAATAGAACGCTTGAAGTTATAATGCTCGTTTTTAGAGAATGGTTCACTGTATAGTATCGTTTGGTTAGTGGACGAAAGTCGAACTTGAAATTCATAATTATGGTTACAAAACAAGACATTGTTAAAGCAATTCAGCAAACTGCAAAAGAAAACGGCGGTATTGCGCTCGGACTGGGCAGATTTCAAAAAGAGACAGGTATCAACGAATATAAACTTCAGAAATTTTGGCGTAATTTTGGCGAAGCACAACGAGAAGCTGGTTTTGAACCAAATATTTTAACACCAGCGCATGATTTAGAGTTTTTATTAGAAAGTTTAATCGCTTTCATGCGGGAAATTGGTAGATTTCCAACTCAACGAGACCTAACTGGGAAAAGATATAGAGATCCGAAGTTCCCGAGTCCTTCAAGTATTATTAAGCGTTTTGGAAATAAGAAAGGAATGGTTGAAAAAATAGCCGACTACGCCGAAAAGAAGGGATATTCGGATATCGTTGAAATGTGTGTTTCTGTTGTAGAAACTCCAATAGAAGCAAGAGATAGAGAAACAGAGAATGGTGGTGTCGTTGGAGAAGTGTATCTGTTAAAATCTGGACGCTACTACAAAATCGGGAAAACTAATGACACTGTGAGGCGTGGAAAAGAAATCAGAGTCCAACTACCTGAAAGGACGGATTTAATTCACGCCATAAAAACTGATGATCCGAGCGGTGTTGAAGCGTATTGGCATAAACGTTTTGAATCAAAACGCATGCAAGGAGAGTAGTTTGATTTAAGACCCGCTGACATAAAAGCATTTAAGTGTTGGCGCAAAATAGTATAAAAATCATCAAATTGAGACATTGTTGTTTATTGACTTAGTTCGAGAGTCTTTTTTTCTCAAATAAACGGCAGATCAAGAGAGATTTTAAGTTGGCCTTGTCTCCGGTGATAAAATGCTATAAGTAGTTCAATTATTTTGGAAAAAATATGTTATCAATTATCCGTACTAAAATTGATCCGGAATCCCGCAAAAAAGTAGCCGAAGATTTAAAAGGCTATGTCAAGGTCGTTGTGGACGTTCAGCGCAAAATTTTATCTGCTGGTGGCGAGAAACATGTGGATGGAGAACAACTCCTCTTAAAGGACGGGAGTAAACAAGAAGATTTATGGGGTGCGGGCTTGGATTTAGAAACTAATGAGATGGACTTTGATTCTATGATTAATTTAAGGCCTGAACAAAACAGAAGCCGGGAAATACTGGATCCGAATATCAGGGAGCAAGTCGAGTCAATTACGCGCGCATTGTTATTGGAGTAAATTATGGATGCTAGAGAAATAACCTTAAATATCGCTGTAAATCTGGGACGGTTGTGCCGTTGGACTATGGAAGGGCGCAAGGCAAGATTGGATCAATTTCTTACTGAGACAGAAGATTATGTTAAAGCGTTGGATTCTGCTCCAAAATCCGACCGTTTTATGCCTACCTATGAATGGTTTAAAAGTGATTTTGAATCTTTACGCCATAATGTTCGTATGGATGCTGATTGGGCAGAATCCATGCTGACTTGGGCAAACATTTTAAGTCATAGAGCATCACTAACATAAGTTTTTAAGGAAACGGCGGATCAATTGATACCTCAAGCTTGCGTCGTCTTCTTTGGTGAAATGCCAGAAGTAATTGAGTTGTTTGTTCTCGCGAAACTCGCTTGGCGTATTGTTTGAGATCCCATCGGTCCATCCGTATGTTTTTATAACAGGAGAACAAGATGTCTGGCAGCAGAGATACGATGTTTTTATATGGCAGGAATTCAGTGTACGAGCGCTTGAAGGCTAATCCTAAGAGCATAAGGACTGTATTCCTGCAGGATAATGTTGAGCTTGGCCATATTGAGAAGTTGATACGCAAGAATCATATATCTATGGTGCGCGTGAGCCCGAGACAATTATCTAAGATGAAGCATGCTAAGGACCTGCAGGGTGTGGTTGCTAAGGTGGATAGTTTTAGTTACGCAGAGTTTAATGATCTATTGGATCTTCCTAAAGGTAAACAGCCGACGCTTATTTTTCTTGATAGGCTCAATGATCCTCAGAATCTAGGCGTTATTCTTCGCACAGCAGCGTGCTTTGGCGGATTTGTGATCGTTATACCTAAGTTTAACGCGTGTGAGGTCACAGAAGCGGTTTTGCATGTTGCGTCAGGCGGGGAGAATTTCATGCCAGTCAGTATGGTATCAAACATATCAAGCGCTATACTAAAGGCAAAGGAAAAGGGGTATTGGATCATGGGAGGCGTTATTGGAGACGATGCGCAAGACATTAACAGTATTTCTATCCCTTTTCCTTTGGGACTCATATTAGGATCAGAAGGAGGAGGGATCCGTTATGGTATTGACAAGCAGCTGGATATAAAAGCGCGCATACCTATGGAGGGCGCCAATCTTTCCTTTAATGTCGCCATTTCCTGCGCTATCTTTTGCCACGAGATAGCCAAACAAAGAAAATGAGATTGCTTCGCTCGTCTCTCGGCGAAGCCGAGGGCTTCGCTCGCAATGACAGGAACGACATATGAATATTCAGGATGCATGGGAAAAGGCGTTAGAAAAGACAAAGATAATACGGCCGCGCGCGCAGGAACTACAGACCTTTTCTGACACGAATATCACCTATACATTTTTGGCAGAGGCCTTAGTGAATAAAGGCGATACTATTGTGAGAAAAGGCGAGGTGGTCGTGGAAAAACCTGCGATAATACTGCCTTCTAATCTGCCGCAGTTCGAGGGTTTTGATTTTGAGAAAGAACTCGAGATAGGTCACGAGATGGTCATGAACTTTCTTCTGGTAAGAGGTGTGAGTTTTCCTTCCATGAAGTATAATAATAAGACAGCCTCCCTTAATATTTATGACGGCCACATAGATAAGGCGATTTCGTATCACTCTGATATGTTACAGCGCAAGGAAGATGTGCATTCCGGGCTAGTTGTTGGGCCTGAGGACTGCTGGCAATTTTCAGTGTTGATCTTTATTTGCACACAGATAGCCAAATCAGCCAATAGCGACATAAGAAGGCTATTGGAGCGTTTCAGGAGAGAGGACAACCCCCGTTCCTAATTCTAATCGATATTCATTTTACTATTTGTAACTGATTGCGTACAATTTTGATAGATTATTTGATGATATTTAAGAATTAGGAACGGGGCAAGTCCCGCTAATCCCCACCGAATGCAGAAAAAAGATATCAAGAATTTTACAATTGAAGAATTAAAAGAAGAACTTGGCAGGCTTTCAGAGGCATCTTACAGGGTAAATCAGATCTTTGAGTGGATGTACAAAAGAGGTGCGCGCAGTTTTGATGAGATGAGCACCCTGCCGAAATCTCTTAGAGATAAGCTTGGCAGGGTTTTTTCATTAGGAGGCGTTAAGCTGAAGGAGCGGCTTAAATCTACAGATGGTACGGAGAAGTTTTTGTTTGAATTAGAGGACGCTAGTCTTATAGAGAGCGTACTTATTCCGAGCAGTTCAAGAAAAACGATTTGTCTTTCCACTCAGGCCGGCTGTAAATTTGGGTGCGCGTTTTGCGCAAGCGGCCTCAAAGGCTTCAAAAGAGA
>JAHIRR010000033.1 GCA_018818505.1 Candidatus Omnitrophota bacterium
AATTATGCCTCACTGCGTTCGGCAACGCGAATTATCGCGAATCAAACGCATATATTCGCGAATATTCGCGTTGGATTTGCGTATATTCGCGTTTTATTGAAATTCCATACAATAAATTATATTTTTCTCTGTGTTCTCTATGGTTTGTTTTCAAAACGGCGCCTCTTCATCCGTCTTTAGTCCTGCACTCTCTGTGATCTCGCCGCCTTTTGGAATCTCGCTGGCGGCCTCTGCATCTGAGCCGCCCTGCGAGCGTGGCGCACCCAAAAACTGGACCCTGTCTGCGACAACATCCAGCGAATTTCTCTTCTGGCCTTCTTGTTCCCATGACCGATACTGCAGACGGCCTTCTATAAAAACAAGTCTGCCTTTACTCAAGTATTGACTGCAGCTTTCTGCCTGTTTTCCGAAGACTACTATCCTGACAAAACACACTTCGTCTTTTTTCTCTCCTTGCTGTGTTACATATCTGCGATTCACTGCCAGACCAAATGTAGCGACAGGAGCGCCGCTAGGCACATAACGCAGTTCTGGATCCCTTGTAAGATTCCCCATCAAAAATACCTTATTAAAACTGGCCATCACATCATTCCTTTCTATTTTCTTAACGCAAATTCTCGCAAATCCAACGCAAACATTCGCGAATATCAGCGTTAGATTCGCGTTTATTCGCGTTTAAATTATTTATTTACAATAGATGTTCTAAGTATCGTCTCGTTCAGATTAAAAGAACGCTTGATATTGGTTATTGCAGCTGGATCCATATTAAAATTCACAAGATAATATACGCCCTCTTTGAATTTTTTTATAGGAAAAGCCAGTCTTTGCTTGCCCATTTCCTTGAAATCTTCTGAAGACACCTTATTCTTTTCCAGGGTATCCTTGATCTGTTTTAGCGTCTTGTCAAGCCCGTCCTGACTAAGATCTGGTTTAACAATAATTATAGCCTCATAACTTTTCATCCTTGACCCCCATTATATTTGTTCATTGCTGCATTAACGCCCTGCCTTGCCCAGCACTCGCACGCCTCAGAAGAACGTTTTAAGATATCCGGCAAGAGAGCTCGTTCTTTTTTTGTAAACATGCTAAGCACATATTTTGAGCAATCCTTTATGGCCTTTCTTCCCATGATGCCGATTCTCATCCTGGAAAACTCATTCGTTCCTAAAACGTCTATTGTTGAGCCGAGGCCTTTGTGTCCGCCACTGGAACCTTTAGGTCTTATTCTTAGCGCGCCAAACTCAAGCGCTATATCATCTACTATCAATAAGATATCGCTTAAGTTTATCTTGAGCCAATTCGCCATGGAACGCACAGAATGGCCTGAAAGATTCATGAAGGTCTGAGGCATGGCAAGAACTATCGTTTCCTTGCCCACGCCACCTTCTCCTGTAAGCGCCTTGAAACGCCTATTGGATTTAAATCGTATATTATTCTGGCCTGCGAATTCCTCTAAAACCAAAAATCCAATGTTATGCCGTGTAAGCGCGTACTTGTCTCCAGGATTTCCAAGGCCGACTATCAACTTCACTCTTTTTTATCTTCCTTCTTTTCTTTCTTCTCTTCTTTGGCTGGTTTTTCTGCGCCTTCAGCTGCTTCTGCCTCTTCAGGTGTCTCTTTCTTCTCCTTTATTACCTCTGGCTCCTGCAGAGTTCCTTCAGCAGGTTCTGTCACAATATCTTCTACCTTCTTAGGATGTTCCACACTAAAGACAACACTCTCAGGATCATCTAATACCTTCACATCTTTGGGTGTAATAATGTTCTTTACCTGTATTGACTCGCCCATCTTTAAGTTAGTTACATCCACTTCGATTTTTTCAGGAATATTGGTAGCTAGGCACTCCAGCTCCAATTCCCATAAGACATGCTGCAGTACGCCGCCATCCTGCTTGACTCCTGTGGCCTCGCCTTTTGCCGCTATTGCCACTTTTACCTTGAGCGTGTCGGTCAAAGATATCTCTTGAAAATCCACGTGCAACAATACATCCTTTACAGGATCTCTCTGTATATCCTTGACTATAACAATGCGCTCTTTTTTCTTTTTTGCGCCGTCTATACAGAGCTTTACTATAACATTCTCTCCTGCCTCTGTATGAAGGGACGTAAAAAGCGCTTTTTTGTCTATCTTCAGGGACTGAGTATCCTCGCCTTTCTTACAGACAACCGCTGGCACAAGGCCGTCACTCCTTAATTTTTTGTTAATCTCTTTTCCTGTTCCTTCTCTTAAACTCGCGTGTAGTTCTACAAAATCCATTTAAATTGCCTCCTTTGTATAAATACCTTTGCAACAAATGTTACAAGAGGTTACAGGATGTTACAAGATGTTACATGAAGTTACAATAAAAGCTTTGGCATCTATGCTTTTATGCAACCTCTTGTAACCTTTTGTAACTTCTTGTAACCTCATGTAACCTCCATGCTATTGTCAGTCAAACAAACAGCTCACTGACTCCTCGTTGTGTATCCTCTTTATTGCCTCTGCTAAAAGAGGTGCTATAGATAGCACTTTTATTTTTTTGTGTTTTTTCCCATCCTCCACGGGTATGGT
>JAHIRR010000034.1 GCA_018818505.1 Candidatus Omnitrophota bacterium
GCCTATTTTTTTATCTTTGTAAAGCGCGCCGTGAGCCTGGGCACAGTCCTCGATAACTTTAAGATTGTACTTCTCTGCTATCTCCGTCAGTAGATGCATGTCAACCGGATGGCCGTAAAGATGTACTGGCAGGATCGCCTTTGTCTTTTTGGTAATAGCCTTTTCTATCTTTGAGACATCGATATTATAGGTCTTTTCGTCTATATCGACAAACACTGGCCTTGCGCCGGTCATGGATATGGCAAGGGTCGTAGCAATATACGTATAAGGCATCACTATCACTTCATCGCCTTTTCCTATTCCACAGGTAAGAGAGGCGAAAAACAGCGCGTCTGTGCCGGAATTCACGCCTACCCCGTGTTTCACTCCGCAATAATCCGCGAATTCCTGCTCAAAAAGTTTCACATCTTCTCCCATTATAAAGCCCCCTGAAGACATGACCTTTTCCATCGGCATCTTTATTTCATCCTTTATGTTCTCGTATTGTTTTTTCAAACTGAATACATCGACCTTCATATCCGCTCCTTTTTTATATAAATTTTAAAAGCGCCTTAAAGACAACATCCGCGGAAAGACCTTTCATGCATTTCTTGTCAGCGCATTCCGGCAGCCTGAAACGCCTGTAGCAAGGCCTGCAATCTACATCATTTGTTACGACAATGTGTTTTTCAGATGCCGGATATGGGCCATAGACCTTTTCATCAGTAGGCCCGAAAATAGAAACAGTGGGCGTAGCCTGACTCACGGCTATATGTAAGAGTCCCCCGTCATTGCAGACAAGCGCCCTGCATCTTTTGATCAAATAGGCCATCTCTCTTATTTTCGTGCCCGGTCCTATAAGAGGTTTACTCTGCATTCTTAGCTCGACATCCTTGATCAACTCTTTTTCTTTAGGCCCCCCCAGTAAGATAGGCTTAGCCCCATATGATACTATCCTGTCGCTAAGTGAGGCAAACTTCTCACAACCCCATCTTTTGTAATGGGACTTTTCTTCACCATAAGAAGCCCCTCCCCCAGGCGCAACCCCGACCAATACATCCCCTTCTTTAATACCCTGCCCTTTCAGAAAATTATCAACGAATTCCTTATCCTCATCTCTGGTTACTAAAACAGTCTCTAACCCCTTGTTGCTTGTTGCTTGTTGCTTGTTGCTAATAACATCCAAGTAATACTCCGCGACAGGCCTCCCATTAAACCCCTCAAACCGGATTTTATGCGTCAAAAATCTCCCGCGGCCTTTATAATCAAAACCCCTGCGCTCCTTAATGCCTATCAACCAGCATAAAAACGCGTATTCCCTGCTAAGGGAAAGATCAAACAATAGATCGAATCTCCTTTTTTTTATCTCCTTCCAGAAATTGTAAAGTTTTTTAAGGCATCCCAGTTTTGATTTTTTCCATAAAGCCCTGTATTCATCCCTCTCAAATACAAAGACCCTGTCTATTCCGGGATTTGTAGTCAGTATTTCCTCTGTTCTTATATTGCATATATATCCTATATAGCACCCAGTATATTCTCCTTTAAGGACAGAGACCAGAGGCGTTGAAAACAAGACATCCCCTATTCCGAATGGATTTATAATCAGTATCTTCTTTGCCATATAAATATAGTATTATAGCATAGCTCATGCTTGAGGTTCAACCTTAAAAAATTACCTTGAATAATCTAGCGGCGGTTATAGCCGCTTTGACTCTATAGGTATATACGAAAAACAAGGAAGGAAAGGAATGGAGTTATTTAAAATAGTACATAAACAAATGGCGACAACGCAGTACTCTGTGAAAATATAATTAAGATACCTACTAAAAAAAGCATAATAATCACTGGCACTAACCACCATGCCTTTTTTAGCCTTATAAAACACAAAAATTCCTTTATTAGAGAGTTGTTTTTTGGCATCATTACCTCCGTTTTTACTCGAGCATTTTTTCAATCTTTCGCGTATATCTCACTATCCCACATATCCCGAGGATTATCTTTTCTTGCAATTAAAAATTTATCCATCACCAGGTAATCAATCCCTGTGCCCATCATACATTTATAGGCATCATAAGGTGTACAAACTATCGGCTCTCCTCTGATATTAAATGAGGTGTTTATCAATATAGGTACCCCTGACAGCTTACTAAATTCTTTGAGTACTTCATAATATAAAAAATTCTGATCTTTTCTTATTGTCTGTAATCTTCCGCTTCCATCCACATGAACCACAGAGGCTATTTTTTCACGCCACTTCTTCCTTACTGGATAGACCATCAACATAAAATCCGTAGGTTCAGGGATCGGGCGGTCACAATCAAAATATTCTAAACAATCTTCCTCGCAAACAACAGGCGCAAATGGTCTGAACCTTTCACGGTGCTTTACTTTCGCATTCAATAATTCCTTTGCTTCAGGGTTGCAAGGATTTGCCAAAATACTTCTATTTCCTAATGCCCTGGGTCCCCATTCCATCCTTCCTTGAAACCAACCAATCACATTATTTTTATAAATAAGCTGCGCTGTCTTGGATATTATCTCTTTCCCGCTCTGAAACTCATAATATTTGATTCTATTTTTATTTAAGAAATATTTTATTTCTTCTGATGAATAATCTGGTCCAAGATAGGCATGTTTTAATCGATGGTTCCTATGATGTCCTAAGATTGTATGATAAATGTAAGCCGCTATTCCAATACTTGTCCCTCCATCAGAAGCGTTTGGTTGAATCCAGATTTTCTCAAAACCGGTCTTACTTAATATCTTCCCATTAGCTACACTATTTAGCCCACAACCTCC
>JAHIRR010000035.1 GCA_018818505.1 Candidatus Omnitrophota bacterium
GCGGCAATATCGCGGATATCTGTGATATTTATCATTCCAAATTTTTTCGCGCTGTAAAGAAGCGAATATTTGTAATAAAATATGCTGAATTTTACGCTATTGAATTTACCCAATATGGTCTTCCATGCAAGTCTCTCTAATTGAAAACTAGATATTTTTTCAATTTCCGGCAAAAGCATCTGCTCATCAAACTCTTCTTGTGTAAAAAAATCTAAATCATATGATATGCGATGTCCGAGATGAAGCGCTAAAGCGGTTCCTCCTGCCAGGTAGGCCTTCTGTATAATTCCACTCTTTTCTAATAGAGCCAGAATTGCTTTTGTGTCTCCCGGAAGGACCTGTTCAAACACTTTACATCCTCCTTTTTAATACCTAATATAAAAGCCCAGAAATTTGCGCTTTTCTGAGAGTATCCGCGGAAGTTAGTCAACGTATATTTTATTTCGGTTTTTTTAAAATTCTTCCACATCCAATGAACAGCTTCTTTGTCGCCATATTCCAGGATCCTTTTAAGTATATACACCTTGCGCGTATCCGGATCTATATTTTCGAATTTCACATCCCAGAAATATTTTTTTAAAAATACGGGTAATTTCCTCATATAACATAATTATACCATAAAAATACACCTATTTCAAGGCTTAACTTAGACTCCTAATATCTTGATAATAAAAGAGTTGGGGCTATTTTTTATTGTGAAATAAAATTGTAACCAGGAGCACTATGCTGAACATGAAAAGATTAGCTATGGCAAATACCTTCCAGACTAAAAAATCACTCTTTAGTCCGGATGGAAACATTGCTAAAAGGCACAGCCATATTCCTATGGCCCAGGAAATGCTGATGTCATTTGAGGAGCGGCGTTTTATTATGCGCATAATAAGCGGGATGTTCCACAAAGGCATGACTATTGAGGCAACTAGAGCGATTTTATCTATCATTATTAACTCGCTTTGCTCGTTAATACACAGATGATCGCAGATTGCGTGGTTAATTTCAACGCTTTACAGATAATCACAGATTGTGAGTATAAATTAGACGTTTTATCCCTACTCTACTGGTTCCAAAATTAACAAGTAAGACTATATTATATTTTGTTCCTTTAACGTAATAATAGACTTGATCTTGCATTGCTTTTGTTATAGCTGGCGCTATTTTAATTTCAAGAATAACTTTATCGTCTATAACAAAATCTGGCTTATATACGCCAATCCTTTTACCTTTGTACTTAACATCTATGGATTTTTCTTCACTAAACGAAATATTTTTATTTTTTAACTCTATAGCAAGGGCCTTGTGGTAGATAATTTCTTTATGAACAGAGCTTAAATCTTTATGTACTTCGTAAACAGCGCCAATTACCTTGTAAGTTAGATCTTTGTATAGCCCATCTGTGATCATCTGCATCTTTTCATCTGCGATCATCTGTGTATCAGGCCTTTCCAGCGCTGCCGAGCACGTGTTCGTTTTTGTGCTTGTACATCTTTATTAGTTCTGTGCGCGCAGGGCCGAGGTATTTGCGCGGGTCGAATTCTTTTGGAGAATTGACAAAGACTTCCCGTATCTTTGCCGTTACTACAAGGCGGCCATCTGTGTCTATGTTTATCTTGCAAACGGCTGACTGTGTTGCCTCTCTCAGTTGTTCTTCAGGCACGCCTGCTGTCTGTTCAAGCTTCCCGCCGTATTTATTTATAAGGTCCACGTATTCTTTGGGCACAGAGCTTGAACCATGCAGGACTATTGAAAATCCAGGAAGCCTCTTTTCAACCTCATGGAGTATATCGAACCGCAGTTCCGGTAAAGTTTCTCCAGGCGCTACCTTGAACTTATACGCGCCATGCGAAGTACCTATTGAAATAGCGAGTGAGTCCACGCCTGTCTTCTTTACAAACTCCTGTACTTCTTCTGGATGAGTATAATGTGACTTTTCATGACTCACATCATCTTCTATGCCAGCCAAAACTCCGAGCTCACCTTCTACTGTAACATCATGTTTATGGGCATACTCTACTACTTTCTTGGTAAGGGCCGCGTTCTCTTCAAAGGGCTTACTTGAGCCATCTATCATAACAGACGAAAAACCCGATTCTATGCACGAAACGCAAAGTTCATACGTATCGCCATGGTCCAGATGAAGCGCAACAGGTATATTTGAACCAGCGTCTTTTATTATCTCCATGGCTCCCATTGCCATATGCCGCAATAGAATCTGGTTCGCGTATTTTCTCGCGCCTGAGGAAACCTGCAAAATAACAGGAGACCTTGACTCTATGCATGCTGTTATAATAGCCTGAAGCTGCTCCATATTATTGAAATTATACGCTGGAACAGCATACTTCCCAGCCATTGCTTTCTTAAACATCTCCCTTGTGTTGACTAATCCTAATTCCTTGTACGAAGTTGCCATTTTATTGCTCCTTTTGTTTGAAAACGTATTATAACATCTGACCTATGATTGTAAACTCTTTTCAGTGAATTTGATGATATCGTTCATCATCCTCACTGATTCCACAGGATACCTGCCCACGGCTGTCTCAGCAGAGAGCATGACAAAATCCGTGCCGTCTATTATCGCATTTGCCACATCAGTCACCTCTGCCCTTGTAGGCCGTAGATGCTCGGTCATACTCTCCAGCATCTGAGTAGCAGTAATGACGAATTTTTTCTTTTTATTGCATTTTTTGATAATACTTTTCTGAATCACAGGGACTTCATATATCGGCACTGAAACGCCCATATCTCCCCGAGCGATCATTATACCGTCTGATACATCAATGATCTCATCAATATTCCCGATCCCTTCACGATTCTCGATCTTCGCGATAATCTTACATGAAGGCAATGCGTCTCTAACTCTCTTTTTAACTTCCAGAACATCTTTTTTAGTCCTTACAAAAGACTGCGCAATATAATCAACGCCCTCTTCTATTCCAAAACCAATGTCTTTTTTGTCCTTCTCGCTTATGTTTGGAAATATCAATTTAGCGCATGGTATGTTTATGCCTTTATGCTCTTTTAATGCGCCTCCTATAATAACCTCTGTCTTAATTCTTCTGCCTTCAACCGCCTTTATCTTAAGGACAATGGTCCCGTCATCAACATATATAGACTCGGCCCCTTTAACACTGTTCAGGGGGCCGCCATAATCAAACGGAATTACATTATCGTGCTCATGAACGTCTTTTTGGGAAAACCATATAATCTGTCTCTTTTTAAGGATTACTGGCCTGTGAGCCTTTAATCTTCCCACCCTTATTCTTGGCCCTTCAAGATCCTGCAATACTCTGACATGACGCCTGTATTTTTTATTTATCCTTCTAACAAGATCAATACGAGCCAGATGACTCTGTAAATTACCGTGTGAAAAATTGAGACGCGCCACATCCATGCCGCCAAGCATCATCTCTCTTATAACGGTTTCATTGGAACCGGAAGGCCCTAAAGTACAGATTATTTTTGTGCGAACCATAATTTTCCTTTATTATCCCGATAGTTTATGTTATCATATGTTACACTATATGAAAACAGAAAAAACCAAACAAAAAGGCAAATCATACTATAGGAAACTAAAGGAAAGGTTTATCCTGGAAAAACAGCTCTTCCAGAACCTTCTGGATAACCTGCCTGATGCTATCTATTTCAAGGACACTGAAAATAAACTGGTAAGGGTAAACCGTTTTTATGCAAATGGCTTTAAGATGGCGCCTGAAGACATAATAGGTAAGACTGATTTCGACTTTTTTCCTAAAGACCAGGCCCAGAAAATGTTCGAAGACGATATGTACGTCTTAAAAACCGGCAATCCTATAATAGGCAAAATCGAAAGAACGCTCCTTCCAAATGGAACCCATAACTGTGTAACAACCACCAAGATACCCATCCGTAATAAAAAAAATGAGGTTATCGGGACCATGGGAATAACCCGTGACATAACTGAATATGACCAGACAGAAAAAAACAGGCTTGATATGGTGATGACCTCTTTAAAAGTCCTGGATAGGGTGTTAGAAGCAAAAGATCCTTATACCTTTGGACACACGCGCCGCGTATCTATGATAGCGGAAAGGATCGCCCAGGAGCTGGGATGGGATGAAAACAGGGTGTTAGAATTAAGGCTATCTGCAGAGCTGCATGATATAGGAAAGATCTTAATCCCCCTAGAGATATTAAACAAGCCAGGCAAACTTTCTAATCTGGAACTTAAGATGATCCAGGAACATGTTGAAAAATGCTACTATATGCTTAAGACCCACACCTTCCCTTTTCCTTTGCCAGAGGCCATATACCAGCATCATGAAAGGCTTGACGGAGGAGGGTATCCGCGCGGCCTATCAGGAGAAAAAATAATCCCTGAGGCAAGGATACTGGCTATAGCTGACGTGCTGGAGGCCATGACATTTCACAGGCCATACAGGGCTGCGCTGGGAATAAAAAAGGCCATGAAGGAATTAAACGACAATGCAGGCTCTAAATATGATACCGATATAGTGAATACCGCAATGAAGATCTTGGAAGAAAATAACTACGAGCCCTTTTGGCTAAGCCAAGAAACCGCATATTAATCCTACCATAAAAATGAAAAGCAATGTCTATTTTGTAAAAACAGATGGAGCAAAAGATAGGCCCTCTTCTCTCTTAAAACTCCTCCAGACAATAGATCCTTTTTCTGCATATAAAAAGGATGAACTTATACCCGTCAAACTTACCATCGGTGACACAAAATGTGTATATCATGCCAGCCCTGAACTGGTAAAAACC
>JAHIRR010000036.1 GCA_018818505.1 Candidatus Omnitrophota bacterium
AAGAGAGTCTTAATGCTTTTCTAAAAATACGGAGGCCACAGAGATTTTTTAATTATAGTTTTTCTCTGTGTACTCTGTGGTATCTTTTTGTGGTTTCTTTTAAATCCTTGCACGCTTTATTTGACGCTACCAATATTTGCTGTCATGTCTAACAGCGCCAACATACCTTTTTTATGCAAGTGATATGCAAGGCCTGCTACCATTGCGGCATTATCTGAACATAACTCGAGTGGCGGAAAATATACCTTAAGGCCTCTAAACATTGCCTCTCTCGCGATCATCTCTCTAAATCGAGAATTAGCGCTTACTCCTCCGCCGATAACAAGCGTTTTTAAATCATGTTTCTCAAGCGCCTTTATAGTATTTCCTACTATAACCTTTAATGCCGCTTCCTGAAAGCTAGCTGCTATATCCGCTTCTTGTCCCTTGTCCCTTGTCCCTTGTCCCTTAACATAATACAACACCGCGGTTTTGATTCCGCTGAAACTAAAATCAAGGCTGCCTTTAATTGGCCTGCATGTAAACTTTATGGCTTTTGCGTCACCTTTTTTCGCGAGCCGGTCTATTATGGGTCCGCCTGGATATCCTAAGCCCATGATCTTTGCCGCCTTATCATAGGCCTCGCCAATAGCATCATCTAGGGTGTCGCCAAGCGTTGTAAAACTGTCAAAGTCCTCCACAAGACAGAGCCTTGTGTGTCCGCCGGATATGATAAGCCCGATAAAAGGAAAATCCGGCGCATCCTTCCGCATCAACGCAGAATAGATGTGCGCCTTAAGATGATCCACAGCAATAAGCGGTACGCCTAATGCATAAGACAATGCCTTTGCGCATGAAATTCCAGGCAGGAGCGCTCCCACGAGCCCAGGCCCCTGCGTCACAGCCACAGCATCTACATCATTTACCTTCAGGCCAGCATTATATAAACAGCGTCCTATGGCCTTATCTATATTTTCAACATGATGCCGGGCCGCGATCTCAGGGATCACCCCGCCAAACTTCTTATGATACTTAAGGCTCGAAGAAACTACACTGGATAAGATCTCTATCCCGTCTTTTACAACACTCGCGGCTGTTTCGTCACAAGATGTCTCGATGCCAAGTATTAGCATAGTTGTTTGCGTGAAGGTTTCGTAAGGTTACAAGAGTCTCAAAATCCATCCTTTTTGCAACCTTACGCAACCTAACGAAACATTACGAAACCTCACACAACCTCCGTGTTATTTCCTCCCGTATAAGATGATGCCTTTCAGTACATCTACAGCACTCATGACCTGGTTATCGTATTCGGTCTTTTCCTTTTCCTCTTTATCTTCTTTTTCCTCTTGCAGCTCATCAAATATAGCAAGGTTATCATCTGTTTTTTCCTCGGCCTTTGGCTCTTTTTTGTATTCCACTTCTATGTCTGGCATTATACCCTCGCCGTGGATCGAACGGCCGCTAGGCGTAAAATACTTACTGGTCGTAAGCCGCACTGCTGAACCATCTGAGAGAGGCACTACTGTCTGCACAGAGCCCTTGCCAAAGCTCTTTGTGCCCATGATAAGGCCCCTCTTATGATCCTGAATCGCTCCCGCTACTATCTCAGAAGCAGACGCGCTTCCGCCATTTACCAGCACGACCATTGGGTAATCCAGGTGCTTTTTCTTGCTCTTTGAATTAAATATAAAATTCTGACTTTCAACGCGGCCTTTTGTTGAGACAACGACCTTGCCTTCTTCCAAAAACTTTTCTGATACACTCACCGCAGAATCAAGGAGGCCGCCAGGATTATTCCTGAGATCAAGTATAAGGCCCTCCATTCCCTCTTTTTCTAGGTCCCTCAAGCCTATCTCCAGGTCCCTGTGGGTGTTTTCCTGAAACTCTACAAGTCTTATATACCCAATGCCGTCCTTTACAATCCCTACCCTCTTGATGCTTTCTATCTTTATAATAGAGCGGGTTATTGTAAAATCCAGGAGTTTTCTCTCTTCTTCGCGCAGAACAGTCACACGCACATCTGTGCCTGGCTTTCCGCGCAGCTTTTTGACTGCCTCTATAAGCGTCAGATCTCTTGTGATCTCGTCTTCTATCTTTACGATCTTATCGCCGGCCTGAAGCCCCACTTTGTGAGCAGGCGTGTCATCTATTGGCGATATGATAGTAAGGAGATTGTCTTTTATGGTGATCACTATACCTATGCCTCCGAACTCGCCCTCAGTCTCTATCTTCATCTCCTTATACATATCAGGATCCATGAACTGACTGTACGGATCAAGTGACGCGAGCATGCCCTTCATCGCGCCATATATAAGATCCTTTGACTTTGCCTCCTCAACATAATCTGACCGTATGAGGCTCATTGCATCTGAGAAGAGTTCCAGTTCCTTATAGAGATTATCTGAAACTTCCTCTTTTTCAGCAAAACTAACATTATAAAACAAAGCCCCTGCCAAAAAACCTATCACCATCATCCCTACAGCTATCCTTCTCCTCATATTTCTCCTTTCGCTAAAGTAGACAAAACAGTCTAGACAAAACAGTCAGTGACTGTTTTGTCTACTTTAGGTAATTAACTTGTTTCTCAGGATCTCGTTCACTTTCTTGGGATTCGCCTTGCCCTTTGTCTTTGCCATGACCTTGCCAACCAGGGCCATAAGAGCGTTCTCTTTGCCGCCTTTAAAGTCATTGGCTATCTTTACATTTTCAGCAATGACCTCATCTACTGTCTTTTCTATCGCGCCATGGTCAGAGATCTGCTCTAAGCCTTTTTCTTTTACGAGCGCGGCCGGGTCTTTGGCGTTCTCGATCACGTCTATTAATAGAGTCTTTGCGACTTTTCCTGTAATCGTACCGCTATCTATCATCTTAAGCATACCAGTAAGATGCTCGACTTTCAAGTTTAACTTGCCAATTGTGAGATTCTTTTCCTTCATGTACGCAGAGATATCTCCCATGAGCCAGTTAGCCACTGTCTTTGACTCCTTGTAGATCTTGACGCATTCTTCAAAATAATCTGCGATTGCCTTGTCACTGACCATGACAGACGCATCATACTCAGAAAGCTTATACTCCAGGGCAAACCTTTTCTTTCTCGGCTCTGGAAGTTCTGGAATATCTTTTCTTATGTCCTCGAGTAGTTTCGCTTCAAAATCAAACGGCACAAGGTCTGGCTCTGGAAAATATCTATAATCATGCGCCTCTTCTTTTGAGCGCATGGATTCTGTGACATCTCTTGCTGAATCGTAGAGTCTTGTCTCCTGCACGATCCTTTGGCCGCTTTCCAAAAGCTCTTCTTGTCTGTCACGCTCGTATTCCAGCGCAGCCTTGACCCCCTTGAACGAATTCATGTTCTTTATCTCTGTCTTTACGCCAAGCTCTTTGGCGCCTGGCTTCCTCAAAGAGATATTGGCATCGCAGCGTAAACTGCCCTCTTCCATATTGCAATCAGACACGTCTACATACTCAAGGATTGATTTAAGGGCTGTGAGATAGGCATAGGCCTGGTCAGGAGAACTTATATCAGGTTCGCTTACGATCTCTAAAAGCGGTGTTCCAGAACGATTAAAATCTACGAGACTATAGTCTTTCTGATGAAAAAGCTTTCCTGTATCCTCTTCCAGATGCACTCTTGTTATGCCAATGCGTTTTTCTTTGCCATTGACTATGATCGGAAGATAGCCATACGCTGACAGAGGCTGACTGAACTGGGAGATCTGGTATGCTTTTGGCAGATCTGGGTAAAAATAATTCTTTCTATCAAACCGTATCTCCTTGGCGATCTGACAATTGAGAGCAATAGCTACCTTTGCGCCAAGTTTTAGCGCGTCTCTATTCAAAACAGGCAGAGAACCTGGAAACCCCAGGCACACAGGACAGGTCTGAGTATTAGGCGCAGCGCCAAACTTTGTCGAGCACCCGCAAAAGACCTTGCTCTTTGTCTTTAATTGGAGATGGACCTCTAAACCTATTACTGTTTCATAAGTCATGACTGCTAAACCCTCATC
>JAHIRR010000037.1 GCA_018818505.1 Candidatus Omnitrophota bacterium
GCGGAAAATTTATCAAGGGCCTGGTCGTATTTTTTCTCCTCATACAATGACCAGGCTGTGGAGTATTCTGCGTGAGGCGTGTATTTGGATAACGGGTGGTCGCTTAATAGTTTGGCGTAGAGCTCTCTTGCCTTTCCAAAATCCCGGGTCCTGAAATATATCTCAGCCTTCCAGTAAATCGCCTCGGCCTTTATAAGATCTGATATCCCGGAATTTAAAACCACTTCAAACTCTTTTATCGCGTCATTAAATCGTTCAAGATGCACAAACGACTCACCCAAGAGAAGCCGCGCCTCTATAATGCCTTCATTATTTGGATTATCTGATATGAATTTCTCGAACGACCGCGCAGCGATCTCGTAGAACCCATCCTGGAAGGACTTCTTGGCAAGGATAAAGTCATTATTCTCCATCCCCTGCGCCAATAAAGGTGTTAAAGATAAAACAAGTATAGCCCCTATAGTAATATATATAGCACCTATATTCCTCATCTTGCCTATGAATATACCACTTAGCAAAAATTAAGGCAAGAGAAAAAGTAGGGTTTGTCCGTCAGTAGAGGTATAGTAATTATTATAGCATCTTCCTAAGAGAGATAAACTTTCCATATAAAGAGAAACTCTCCCTTATGGTATTGTCGACTATTCTATTCATTATTGGATTAATATTATCAACTTCGTCTGAATCTATATGGATTTTGTGTACGATTTCTTCTGAGGAAGGAAAAACTATAGTAAATACTACAAATTCTCCGTATTCGTTTTGTTCATACTGTGCCTTTATAAGAGTTTTTTTGTTAACCTTTCGATCGACTTCCGCAACAAATGCTTCTCCTCTCCACTCGCTTGGTTTGTCTGTTATTACTAAAATCTCTCCAAACCTAGACTTTAAGTTTGCAAATATATTTTTTAACTCTTCGTCTAACATTTTTGGCATTTTAATAAAAATCTGGCCCTTATACTTACCAAGAATCTTACCATTATACTTATGGGGTTCTTTATCAAGAGTTTCTATAATGCCTTCATAAAAAAATTGATAGCTGAGCAACTCGATTTCTATCAGATATATGCACTTTTTAGGGTTTATTTTTCTAATTTTTGCTATTTTTCTCATAAAATCCAACAATGATATACTTAATTGCTTATCACCTGTCCCAGTTTCAGGTAGTAGTTTTTCGATGTTCTTATGACCTACTACTGGGATCCTCAATGTTGCACTTTGGAAGATAATAGGTGAAGCATAAAGTAGATTATTAAATAAAAATAAAAATCCTACCATTGATATGATTTTCAAACTAAGCCCTTTTTTAATATCCTTTGTAATGCACATAAAATAAATCTCCTTCGCGATTCCAAGAGCATTTCATATTAACTATATTATTTTTTTAATTATATCATATATAATTGCACTTGTAAAGAAACTTTTCAGTTACTCTTTTCAGTTACTTTTTGCGTCAGCAAACCCAAAAGGAGGCCTGGGCGCGAATTGAAAATTTAGCCTTTCATTTTGCATTTTGGGGGTTTATTCTGTCATATTTTATGAGACAAAAAGGGCGAAAACTGTTCGACCCCGACACCTATGGTGTCGGGGAAGTTTTTTCGCCCCCACCAAAATGCAAAATGAAAGGCGACCTGTTTCCGAGTCCCGCCCTTTTGACAGAGTCAAAAGGGCGGGACGAGGAGGAAAATTTTCACCTGAGCGAACAGGCCTCCTTTTGGGTTGCATCCTTACGAAAGATTGGCTTTCAAATATTCGCCTGTGTATGAAGTTGGGGTTTTGGTGATTTTTTCTGGGGGGCCGGTTGCGACTATGTGGCCGCCTGAGTCGCCGCCGCCTGGGCCAAGGTCAATGATGTGGTCTGCGGATTTTATTACGTCGAGATTGTGCTCAATAACAAGCACAGTATTCTTTGCTTCTACTAAGGCATGCAGAACCTTAAGGAGCTTGTCAATGTCAGCAAAGTGCAGGCCTGTTGTGGGCTCGTCAAGTATGTACAGAGTCTTGCCTGTGCCGATCTTTGAGAGTTCAGTTGTGAGCTTCACGCGCTGGGCCTCGCCGCCTGAAAGCGTGGTTGCGAATTGACCGAGTTCGATATAGCCAAGTCCGACTTCATTGAGTATCTTTAACTTCTGGTAGACATGAGGGATATTCTTAAATAACTCTAAGGCCTCCTCTACTGTCATCTCCAAGACATCTGCAATAGATTTTCCTTTATACAAAACCTGGAGCGTCTCATGGTTATAGCGTCTGCCATCGCAAATCTCACATTTGACATAGACATCTGGCAGAAAATGCATCTCTATCTTCTTAATGCCATCACCCTGACATGCTTCGCATCTTCCACCTTTGACATTAAAACTAAATCTGCCCGGGCCGTAACCCCTCATGCGCGACTCTGGAAGCCTTGAATAGAGATTCCTTATAAAAGAAAAAACACCTGTATATGTGGCAGGATTTGAACGCGGGGTTCTTCCAATAGGGCTCTGGTCCACGACCACGACCTTATCTATATTCTTCAAGCCCTCTATCTTTTCGTGCAAGCCAGGCCTTTGCCTGGATCCATAAATATGTTTTGCCAGGGCCCTGTAAAGTATATCGTCGACAAGAGTGCTCTTGCCTGAACCTGAAACACCTGTAACGCACACAAACATGCCCAGCGGGATCTTTACATCTATATTTTTCAGATTATGCTCCTTTGCGCCGCGTATGATAAGATGTTTGCCTTTGGATTCCTTTCTTCGTTTCTTGGGCGCTTTTATTTTTAATTTACCGAGCAGGTATTTTCCTGTGAGAGAGTCTTTAGAGTTTAAGATGTCCTCGACTTTACCCTGCGCTACAATATAACCACCATGCCTTCCTGCGCCTGGACCAAGGTCAATGATATGGTCAGCGCTTCTAATCGTAGCTTCATCGTGCTCAACAACGATCAAGGTGTTTCCCAGATCCCTGAGCGCCTTTAATGTATCTAAGAGTTTTGAATTATCTCTCTGGTGCAGACCAATGCTCGGTTCATCTAGGATGTAAACTACACCAACAAGACCTGCGCCTATCTGTGTAGCAAGTCTTATTCTCTGTGCCTCGCCACCTGAAAGCGTGGAGCTGCGCCTGTCTATTGTAAGGTACTCCAGACCTACGTTGGTCATAAACCGCAGGCGCTCCCTTATCTCTTTTAGGATCTGATGCGCTATCTTTTCCTGTTTTGCTGAAAGTTTTAATTCCAGGAAGAATTGTTTCGCGTCTTTTATTGAGAGCCCTGTTATATCGCTTATGGATCTTTCATTTATCTTTATTGAGAGGCTCTCCGGCTTGAGACGTTTTCCTTTACAGTCAGGGCATTCGCTTTCATTGGTATACTTATTGATCTCCTGCCGCATAAATTCACTATCTGTTACTTTGAGCCGCCTCAAGAGATTCGGTATCACGCCCTCAAATCTACCCCAATCAGTGCCTTTTGTCCCATGGAGAATAACATCTCTGACTTTTACAGGAATTTTATTAAAAGGCGTATCTATATCAAAACCATACTCAGCGCCCATCCTTCTTAATAGCCTTCTATAGTGAAGGACTATTCTTTTGCCGCCTACGCGCCATGGCTTTATTGCCTCTCTTAATGATTTTGACTTATCAGGTATTACTAAATCCGCGTCTATCTCCATCTTTGTGCCAAGCCCACCGCATGCCTTGCAGGCGCCATAAGGGCTGTTAAAAGAAAATATCCTTGGCTCGATCTCTTCATAGCTTATGCCGCATTCAGGACAGGAATAGAGTTCGCTGAATAAGGTCTCTTTAAAAGCCGAGGCTGGACCTCGGCTTTGCCGAGGTCCAGCCTCGGCTTTTACCAGCACCAGTCCTTTGCCAGTCTTTAATGCTATCTCTATAGAATCAGCGAGACGGTTCCTAACATCTTTATCAATCACGAGCCTGTCTACCACAACCTCGATGCTGTGCTTCTTTTTCTTATCGAGTTTGATCTTATCGTCGAGGGATTTTACATCTCCATCTACTCTCACCCTGACAAACCCCTGCTTTTTCAACTCCTTAAAGAGATTGTAATATTCCCCTTTCCTGCCTCTTACTACAGGCGCAAGTATCAAAAGACCTGTGCCTTTAGGGTACTGCATTATTCTGTCTATTATCTCATCCTGACTCTGCTGGGTTATTTTTTTACCACATTTGTAACAGTAAGGCGTGCCAATACGGCTGAAAAGTAGACGCAGGTAATCATAGAGCTCCGTTGTAGTACCAACTGTGGAACGGGGATTGCTGCCAGCGCTGCGCTGCTCAATAGAGATCGCAGGAGACATGCCCTCGATATGCTCTACATCAGGCTTTTCAAGCTGCTCCAAAAACTGACGCGCGTAAGCAGAAAGACTCTCCACATACCTGCGCTGGCCTTCCGCGTATATCGTGTCAAAAGCAAGCGAGGACTTGCCTGAACCGCTCAAGCCCGTAATCACAGTAAGCTTGTTCCGTGGAATATCCAGACTGATA
>JAHIRR010000038.1 GCA_018818505.1 Candidatus Omnitrophota bacterium
ATTTATGCGCGGAATCCAGGCCCTTTACGTCAAGGGATGGGTTAGTCTCAGCATAGCCCTTTGCCTGCGCTTCCATAAGAGCCTCTTTAAAACTAGCACCCTCGCTGGACATACGAGACAATATGTAATTCGAGGTGCCATTCAGAATCCCCATAATACTAGAAAATGTATTAGCGGCCAGGCCCTTGCGTATGGAGTTTATTATAGGTACGCCTCCTGCCACGCTCGCCTCAAAGAAAATCTCCCTATCCATCGCTGCTGCCTTCTTAAATATGGCCTCGCCCTCAGCTGCCAGCAACAGTTTATTAGCAGTCACCACGTGCTTGCCTGATGCCAATGCCTTCATGACCATCTCTTTAGCAGGGTGCACGCCCCCTATGAGCTCTACTATGACATCTATATCTGGATTATTAATGACTTTATTGGCGTCTCTGGTGAGCATCTTCTTAGGCACCCTAACATCCCTTTTCGATCTAAGGTCTTTATCGCACACTGCCACGAGATTTAAATCAATACCAGTCCTCTCGCGAAATAGCCTGCGACGCTCTAATAAAAGCTTCACGACACCAGAGCCTATAGTCCCAAAGCCTATAACGCCGATATTAATCTTGTTTTTCACTGTCATCACCCTTAACCTTTTTTTTCTTTCCTTAAAGTATGCTCCACTATCTTTTTTATACAATCCTTGCCCTCATCCGTGATGCCAATAAATCTTACCCTCGTCTCATACATTATGTTTTTCACTCTCTGCGCTGAACCAACTACCCTGACCTTTATATCAATGTAATCACTGCTATCTGGCAATCTTAGCCTGAGCTTTAATACCGTATCCTTTTTGAATTCTTTATCTGTAGTAAATAATAATCCGCCCTCACTTATATTCCTTGTCTGGCTTATATCGCTCTTCGGGTATGCTACTGAAATATCTCTATAGTTAACTACAAATGTCCCATCTACCCTTACGAATTTTCTCCTTTCAAATATAAGATCCGGATTAAAATTCTCTCTGTCTTCTGTCATAATAGATCGTCATGCATTTTCTTCTGGCCCTGTACCACTCGCTAAGATACCTTTACTAAATTATGCCTTCGCTCGGGTACAGGACTCATGAACCACCCGCTTGCCGCATAACCACATTAGGTTCATGGCATGCCATGAACCCGAGCGAACACGCAACTCAAAGCGGCATTCTTAGCGAGTGGTTCATGGTCGGGGCGGCTGGACTCGAACCAGCGACCTCTTGAACCCCATTCAAGCGCGCTAGCCAAACTGCGCCACGCCCCGAACCAAATTTTTTAATAATATTAAAAAATTTGGTTCGGGCCACGGCCCACTCGACATGCTTCTCTATACATAAATTCTAATTAGGAATTATACCATACATATAGGTAGGATTCAAATTATATTGGCCGATAGACAGTTTCCCGAACAAACTCAAGACAGCTTCCGCTTCAGGTTGGTAGACGTCTCCTTAGTCTTATTAGTCTTATGTAGAAGAGGTTAAGTGGAGGATTTTAAATATAATAATTTTTGTTTCAATCTATCTTTTAACTTTATAAACTTAGGGAACAATCGATAGGGCCAAGTTTTCCATTCAACATCAGAAGTCTTGAGTACCTTTATTACTAACTCTTCGCCTGTTATCAATCTCCTACGAGCTTTAAGTGCATATTTGTAATTCCAAGACCATGTCGTCCATTCTGTATACAATGATGATGTATGCCTTTGTTTAATAAAGCGACTAGGGCTTTTAAATATTTTCATAAAATCTCTTACATCTTGCCAAGGATAGCCATAGAAAATCCCCATCCTGTCATCGTCAATTTGCTCTGTTGCTATAGTATCAATTATTTCTCCAATATCTTTGGTGATATCAATATTCCATTCATCAAGAACGTCTGCTGGGATTCCTTTTAAAGCATCAGTAGCAGCTTTTTTGTGGTAAAAGGTGCTATACCCTCTCTTTAAATTTCCCTTTCTATCTTTGTCGAAAGTTGTAACTATTCCATAATCATCTGGGTATTTATCGACAAAAGCTTTTATCGCTTCCAACTCTTCTTCTGGATTATGCAAATATATATTTGTAGCTGGTTTATAACTAGTAACAACATTTAATGCTTCAACATCAATTCCATAATGCATCTCTTCAAATATCTCTGCCAGCTCAACTATTCTACTCCTAATTTCTGTTTCATCTAAAAAATAGGTTTGCTTCAAATCGGCATCCTCTGACAAATTAACAGCTGACTCTGACTTCGATATATAATTATAAACTTCTTCTGATATCATATCTTCTATTCTTTCAAATTCTTTTGTCGTCAGCGAGAAAGAAGGTTCGAAACTATTCAGGTCTAGTGTTTCTAAAAAAGATAAATCTATCACTTTTTCAGCAACTAATTTTTCAAAACATAGAAATATATAGAATTCTAGCAATTCGTGTCTTTTAGAAGCTGAATCAGACTTAAAGCCAGTATAGATATTGTAAAGAGTAGAGACTACGTAAGGCAAAGAGTGCGCTATTTTTGAAGGTAGAAATGGTACAAAATTAAATATTGTGATTATAGCTATTATTGGAAGAATAAACGATGTCTTTCCTGCGAGTCTTAATGTATATTTATGCCCTCCAGAGACACTAACACCTACTTGTTCATGAGGAAGAAGGAATATTAGTTTCACTATTTGGGAAAGTAGCTCCCCAAAATTACGATTTTTCCAGCAACTTAAAATATTAATAATTGCGCCTTTAAAATAACCAACTATTCCCTTTCGAACTTCTTCATAACTAACGTCTAAATCCTCTGCCTCTTTTTTTAGATATTTTTCAAATTCATCTGTATAAAGTTCATTCTTATCATTAAAATCTGGTCTAAATTCTTTAAGAACAGACTTAATATGACTCTTTATATTATTCTCGGAAGATACAGCTCTTATTGTTTTTCCGATTTTTGCAAACTCTTTATCTTCATCAAATATGAGATTGATTCTTAAGCAGGGCGCAGCATATCCAGTAGTATGTACAAATACACAGGTGCTCACACAAATAACTATTGTCTTAAAAAATAATCCTTTTCCAATCTTCCTCATAATCCACCTAAAAAAATAGCCTCTGTAAGGCTATATTGCTCCTATCCTATGTAAGTAATTATACCATATAAATAGGAGTTTGGGAAGGGAAATTAGGAGGCTGAATTGGGTAAGTTCCCGCTTGGGTCGGTTGACGCTTCTATCTATGTCTATTTATATCCGTCCAATCTAATGCTTCTAATTTTCTCTGGATACTCAACGCCTCTTTATATATTTCTCTCTAATAGAATACGATTCTTCCTATTAAAAATATCGCCTAGTTTATAATTAGAGTTAATGCTACTTTTGTTTAATCCTTTTTTCTTAGGTCTTTTCTTCTGTTTCTCTAGTATTGATTTTGCCTGCTGTAATCCTTTACGAGCTAAAGGTTGGTCAGGGTCTAATTTTAATGCCATTTCAAAATTTTGAATAGCTTTATCCAACTCACGTTCTTCTTTCTTAAGATAGACCCATCCTAAGCCATGATAAGCATTGCCAAGTTTTGAATCCAGTTTCAGTGCCTCGTTAAACTTATCTATAGCATCATCGTAATCCCTCTGTTCATAATTACACCATCCCCATCCATTATAAACACAAGCATGAAGTTCCTTACTTGATTTAAAACCTATCACCTTTTTAAAATACAATATAGCGCTAAAGTAATTTCTTGATTTGTAATAAGCCCATGCTAACCGTCTATAAGAAACAGGGTAATATGGATTTGCAGTAGTTGCCTTTATCCCATACGACACAGCAAGTTCATACTGTCCAAGCTCATAATATATATCACTAATGTATAAATAAGCTAAATATTCTCCTCTGTCATATCTTATCGCCTGTTTATATATATCTAAAGCAAGGTTGCTAAATTTTAGCTTCTCGCTTTCGTCGGATTCTTGATATATCCTTTGATAAAATCTACTTGCCTCCCATATCAAGTTGTCGCAATATATGCTATTTGCATTTAGTCCTATAATATCCTCTGCTTTCGCCTCAAATTCACCATAATCCATTATTACAGGGTCATCATACAGCCCCTTTAATCTCGTATTTATCTTCTGATGAACTATATAATTTGAATAATATGCATTGTCGAGTATGCGAATTTTCCACTCGCCAGTTATAGGATGCTTAGTCTTAAGATAATTAGCATAATGTTTCACTGGCATACCATAACAATCAATAATAATTTCTATATAACCGATATCTAACCCAAACTCTTTACCAAGAGACAGTAACAACTCAGAACCAGAAAGGCAATTTCTTCTACGTATTTCATCTTTTACTTCAAATAAATCAGATAGCCTAAAATGATCAACTTTAAACTTTGCATTTGTCTCTATAAAGTCGAATAACCAATCTGCAATGATATCTTGTTTAGTCTGTCTTTTCTTTTTCCAAAAATTTCGAGCATCTTTATTCAAATCTGCCTTTACAATATTTCTCAACTCTTTTATATGAACATCTCTAAGTTCTTTCTTTCCTGTTAATTTCTTTAAATACTGATATATGTCGCTTTTTTCCTTTTTTTGTCGCTCAGCCCAAGGCCTAAACCATATCTTATTAACAAAATCCCATTCTTCATTAAGTAATTTAAATTCACCGAGGTAAATCAATGTATTCCTTAACTCGCTTGTAAATTCTCGACCTAAATGTTTTTTTCTGGCTAACACTAACGCCTTCTTAAAGGCTTCTTTTCCTTCGGATTTTTTTCCCCTTGCGGAACATATATATATTTTGGTTAAGTAATAATAAGGGTTTTCTGGGTCTAACTTTATCGCTGTTTCAATGCATTCTTTTGCCAGTGCATATTCTCCATTTTTATAATAATTCTTTGCTAGAGCATGAAAATCTTCTTCGGTTTGTGTTGCATCTAAGATATTTGGTTTCTGAAATCTCTCTGTATTATAATATAATTGTTTTTTCGAAGTATCAATCTGCACTTGCACTGCGTCAGAATTTATACTTATCAACATCGCAGCTATTGGAGCCATAAACATTGCAAATTGTGCCGCCCAGTTTAGTTTTTGAAAAATATTATTATTTTTCTCCTTTGAGTATAAACTTGCTTCTTCTGTCTTTGCAATTGTTCCATCATGTTCTGCTTGCATATTACTAGAAAGACGCTCTAAAGTTTCCTTCCTTGTCATTGGGACTCTCAGAGAATCCTCTGAAAAAGGACAAGAATAAAGAGTGCTGGTAAATAAAAATGAGGCGCTGAGCACTAGAGATATTATCTTCAAATTGTACACTTTTCCAATCTTCCTCATAATCCACCCATAAAAATAGCCCCTGTAAGGCCATATTGCTCCTATGTTTGTTTAATTATACCATATAAATAGGGCTTTGGGAAGGGAAATTAGGGGGGGCAGGATGTACTATTTGAAGAGTTACGTTACAGTTTCAGGTCTTATGCACCACCCAGACCACTGGCTCTCGGGGACGCAAAATTCCCCCAGCGCGGGAATTTCGCTCAGCCCCGTGCCTCGCTCGTCCCGCCCTTTTGTTTAGTGCGTTTCGCATTCTATAAAAAGAAACTCTTTTAACAAAAGGGCGGGACACCGTGCCCGCTCGGCACGGCGTATGCCCCGAGAGCCAGTGGTCTGGGTGGTGCATAACTGTCACGTAACATTGAAAGTATTGCAAATTAGGGGGGGGAGGGGGAGGAAATTGTGACTGGGGAGTAAAGGCTGTAAATGTGAAGAGGCTAAGTTTGAGTGTATATTTATCTCTACATCTTACAAAAAGGCTGACGATGTCTTTGCTTTTTTCATATTTTTCACCTTATCTAGTAGAGTCTTAGTCCAAGTCCAAGGGGCATTAGGATTATTTTCAGCTTTTTTTTCAAGTGCCACTATTATTTCTTGGTATCGGTTTTTTAAAGCGAGTTCAAAAGCACGACTATCATCCATTTTATCTCTTCTTATCATATCCACAGCATCATCGATTAATCTACAATATACTGCATCGGCATATGTAATAAAACGACCGAATTTTGACAGTATAACATCATAAAGATATTGATAATCAGAACCAAGAAAAGCAGAATCACTAAGACCCATAGTCACTTCTTTAATCTCTAGAGCTATGTTTTCCATTATAGGTATGGTTTCTGGTCTTTTTTTCTGAAGCTCTGTGAGTTTCTTTATGACTGCCTTTCTGATTCTATTAGGGAGAATTTTGGAGGTTACAATCGTACTAGAGCGTAATGCCCACATGCACATCTCTATATCTTCATTTGACATCCGATTTATTTCCATGTTCCTTAAAAGCTTTTTAGAAAGTTTCCAAGGCTCATAATCGTAGTTATAACTAGACGTGCTTTCTGTGCCGCTGTTTAGTGAATGCGCATTTCCTAATGGCATAGTAGCATCCCCAAAAGTCCTAATTTCCAGTGCATATGAAGCTACGTCTAAAATTTCTGCTGGTATGCTCTCGCTATATGATTTCAATATACGTTTTTTATTAATCGTCTTTTGAAAAACTGCATTCCAGCCTCGCTCATAAGAATATTCGTGGGCATACATTACGCCTCTTCTGAGGCTTATAATAATTTTTTTAGACCCCCATTTATCATCGACTCCTCCTAATCCATATGATTTACTGTACTCTAAAAGCACTTTTCCGCTTGATAAATCGTTAATAATATCTTCACGCCTTATACCATAATCCTTACCTATTTTATCGAACACCCACTCTGCTATTTTTTCATAAGCTATCACTCTTTGAACATTATCCATGGCTGTTGTATCCAGAGTGAGGTTTTCTCGTTTAATTCCGACTACGAAACGGTGTCCTTGCCGAGAAGAAATGTCCATACTATACTCCGAACTCGGCCATTTCTCTGGTATAGGCAAAATCTTGACATCAGTAAATTGTATTCCCATATGTGCTGCTATGTATTCTGCAGAAAGGACTGAATCAGCTACAAGATAAACCTTTCCGCCCTTTTTGGTAGCCCAGAAGGCAACATTCAATAAAGGCTGGAGATTTTCTGGTGCTAAAGTATCAGGGTAAACAATAGTGCTGAGATCATAGTGTTGAGGTTCTATTAAATCCCTCCAATTTTCAGAGCGTGCATCAACGGGTCTTAATTCTATTTGTACATTGTTTTCACTAAATTTCAAAATTTTATCAATCGCTAGATCTATTCCTACTAATTTTTCTGCTTTCTGGTTCATCGCTGCAATAGCTTTAAGCAATAAACCAGTTTTTGTCCCGATATCTAAGAGTTTCAGGTTTGGTTTTAATAAACTATTCAAGACTTCTTCTTGTATTAATCTATACTTTTGCCATTCCATAGCTTCCCCCACTCTAGGACTACCATTAATAGGAAGTCTTAGTGTGGAGTCTCCCTCTGGAAGGCAAAATGCCACATTCTGGCATGAGAATATCATTATTAAGATTAAACTCAATCCTTTTCTAATCTTCCTCATAATCCACCCATAAAAATAGCCCCGTAAGGCCATATTGCTCCTATGTAAATAATTATACCATATAAATAGGGGTTTGGGAAGGGAATTGGTGCACCTAAATAGGGCGTTTACTATTTTGTATGCTCCCTCTATTTAAATTTAAAGCCCGTATATTATGACAAATCTTCCATTGGATACCCTTTGAACTGCAGCTTCTATAGAGTCGCTCTTTGAAGAATCAGGTAAATACACTGAGCCCTTGGCCATGGACAAAGAATCATTATCCATATTCTTTAAAGTAACAAAGAAAAATTCCTCTGCGATCCCTGGGATTATAAACTCCCATTCATCTTCTGTGTCATTTATGCCCTGCAGTTCAAGTATAAGCTCCTTCATGGCAGGACCTGGCTCTTCTATGCCCGCGCTAGTAGCTTCTTTATGCCACACTACTGCCCTGTATGAAGTAGCATATTGAAAGGCCACCTGATTAGTTATGCCTTCACCCAAAATAACGACCTTCCTGAAGTTCATATCGCAGATCCTCTCCCCCTCAAGAAGTTCATTCTCTGCCGCAACCGCAACGCCCCCAACTAAACTAAGACACAATAAGAACAGCACTAATCTCTTCATAACCCCTCCTTTTTTCTTTATTATACTCCAAATACTTTACTCTGCCTTTGGTTCGCGGAGCATTAGTTCGTTTACGGCTTTTAGGGCGGGTTTTTGTTCGAATATTACTGAATAGACTTGCTGGGTAATAGGGAGTTCGATTTTGTGAAGTTTTCCCAGGTCAAGAGCTGCCTTGGAGGTCCAGGCGCCTTCGATTTCCATCACGGTTTTCTTTAGGAGATCCTGGGGTTTTTTGCCTTTTCCTATGTCCTCGCCAAAGTTGCGGTTACGGCCTTCTTTGCTTACGCAGGTCGTGACTAAGTCGCCCAGGCCGCTCAGGCCGCTAAAGGTTTCCTGCTTTGCGCCCATGGCTTTGCCGAGACGGGTCATCTCTATAAGGCCTCTTGTGAGTATGGCTGCTTTTGTGTTGGCGCCAAAGCCAAGGCCATCTGAGATGCCAGCTGCTATAGCAATGATGTTCTTAAGCGCGCCTCCGAGCTCTACGCCTGCGACATCGCTATTTGTATAGACCCTGAAAGTCTCTGTCCTGAAAATATCTCTTACTTTTTGCGCCAGTGCCTCGTCTTCAGACGCGACTGTAACAGCTGTTGGTATGCCTCTGGCTACTTCAGGCGCTATGCTCGGGCCTGACAGGACTACCAGGTCTTTTTCTCCCAAAACACTAGTTATGACTTCACTCATTCTCTTGAGCGTCTTTTGCTCAAGGCCTTTTATTACGCTGACAAGAATGGCCTTTGATTCTTTGAGCAAGTCTCTATTTTTTGTTAGGATTTCTCTTAAAAAACGTGAAGGTATGGCCAGGATAATCAGATTTGTATCCTCGCAGACGACAGTCATATCTGATGCAAGCTGGATGCCCTTAGGGATCTTAACGCCAGGCAGAAACTTCCTGTTTTCTCCATGTTTTTTTATTGTCTCAATATTATCCTTGAATGCGCCCCACAGAGAAACATCAAGGCCTTTGTTTTTCAAGAGTATAGCAAGGGCTGTGCCCCAACCACCATCTCCTAATACAGATATCTTCATAATGGGTAAAGTTTAGCATACGCTAATGCGGTAGTCAATAAAACAAAAGCCCTGTCCGCCTGAGGCGGACAGGGCAACCAAGGAGGAAACAGTGCAGAATCACAGTTGCGTTAAATATTCTTTTTTGCGTTAATAAAATCTATCTCTAAAGAATGCTTAAATGCCACTGAATATACGTCATTGTTTACAACAGCATAAAACTTACCCACCACATCACAGACAAAGCTATCCTTCTTTGTCTTGCTATCGCGTCTCTTAAAGATGAAGATGTGGCGTTTATTCTGATCCTGGCATGTCTTGCTCTGCCACTCTAATAGTTCCTTTTGGGTGGCAAATTTGTTGCAGCTATTGACTACGTACATGGAGTGACGCTGTGTTGTAGTCTTTATGCCTTTTCTCTCTACAGTCTCAGAAATAAAGAGGTCTTTTCTTTTCTTATCTCCTGAGGTTAGGTTCTTAAAAATTAGCTCTCTCATCTTCGACCTCTCTCACTCAATACTTTTTAAATCTTTTTACTCAGGCACACAAAAAAATGCCCCTTTCTTATTCAATATAAAGTATACCATATAATCCCAGAATTTCAAGCCTCCCCCTGAAAAGTAGACAAAACAGTCACTGTCTGTTTTGTCTACTTTAGAGAGAAGGAGATTAAGAGGAGGATGGTGCCTATGGTTATGGAGGTGTCGGCTATGTTGAAGACGGGCCATATCCTAAAATCAATGAAATCAATGACATAGCCACATTTTAGCCTGTCTATTAAATTACCCAGGGCACCTGAGAGGATCAGGATAAGGCCGATGTCAAAGGCCTTATTTGAGAAAAAATTGGCCTTTTTAATGGAGCTCAAAATAAGCCATGTTATAAAGACCACTGCTATGATCGATATTGCGATAAATACTGGGGTGCTGTTTTTGAAAAGCCCGAATGCCGCGCCTGTATTTTTTACAAATGTGATATGCAGGATATTCTTTACTATAGGTATGGACTGGCCTATCGCGAGATTGATAACAATTAGCGTCTTTGAAATTTGGTCAATGGCGAGAATTGCAAAAATGAAAACCGCGGAGATTAATGTTTGTCGTTCTCTTCTTTTGACTGGCATTGTATACAATATTTTGCCTGTGGCACGGCCTTTAACCGTATGGAAGGTATTTTTTTATTGCAAGATATACACTTTCCGTATTTGCCCTCTTCCATGCGTTTCAGAGCATCATCGATCTCGTAGATCACTTCCTGCTCGCTGCTGGCAATATTCAAGATGAGCTCTCTATCGTAGCTGTCACTGGCCATGTCAGCCATATGATGACTGTAACCAGAAAGGTCTCCGGATGCCTCTTTCTGAGACTTAAAACTCTCCCTGGCTATATCTTTGATCTCGTTTGTTATCTCTTCTCTTTTTTGTAAAAGTAACTTTTTATACTGCGCTGCCTGTCTCTTTAGCATTTAGCTCCCTTCTACTACAACATCCCTGCATCTCTTGCAAAGCGTTGGATGAGCGCTGTCACTGCCTACAGAATCGTCCCAGTTCCAGCAGCGACTGCATTTTTTGCCATCTGCCTTGCCGACCTCGATCTTCCTGTCTTCGGCCTTTTTCAATTCTACCTGCGACACTATAAAAAGCGATGGTAAGTCATCTAAATATTTTGAAAGCAGATTATACTCTAAATCATCCTTTATGTAAAGTATTATTTTTGCATCCAGCGGGCTGCCTATGACCTTGGCTATGCGCTTTTCTTCGAGCTGCTTTAAGACGCTTTCTCTGAGCTGTCTTAGCTTTAGCCAATTTTTCTCTAAGTCAGCGTCCACTGCTTTCTCATCTACCTCTGGCCAATCTGAGAGATGCACTGAGCCTGTAGCCTTAAAATGCCGCCATATTTCCTCTGCGGTAAACGGGATAAGCGGGGCAAGCTCCCTTACCAGCACATCAAGGATCTGGTAGAGCGCTGTCTGGGCAGAACGCCGCGCTTTTGAGGCGCGGCCAAAGGTATATAATCTATCCTTTAAGATATCAAGATAAAAACTCGACATGTCCATGATGCAAAATCTATATAGAGAGCTGGTGGCCTCGTGGTATGAAAATCTCTCAAAGGCATCTGTCACATCCTTCAAGACAGAATTGAGCCGCGACAGCGCCCATCTGTCTATCTCAAGCATGTCCTTTTTATTAATGGCGTCCTTTTCATGGTTAAAATCCGAGATGTTGCCGAGTAAAAATTTTGCTGTGTTTCTGAATTTTCTGTAAGCCTCTACTGTGCGCTGCAGGATCTCCTCAGATATTTTCACGTCGTCAAAATAAGATGAAGAACTTACCCAGAGCCTTAATACATCCGCGCCTTTTTTTGAAATGATTTCCTGCGGCGCAATGACATTTCCGGCTGACTTGGACATCTTTTTACCGTCTCCATCGACGACAAAACCATGCGTGAGTACGTTTTTATATGGCGGCGCTCCTACCACGCCCATGCCAACCAATAGAGAAGTCTGGAACCAACCCCTGTGCTGGTCGCTGCCCTCGAGATATAAATCAGCAGGAAAGCCCAAATCTTTGCGAAGCTTCAAGACGCCCTGGTGACTTGCGCCTGACTCGAACCAGACATCTAATATATCTGTCTCTTTTTTAAATTTACTGCCTTTACATTTCGGGCATTTAAAACCTTTGGGCAGGAGATCCTTTTCGTCTTTCAAGAACCAGACATCAGAGCCTTGTTTTCCAAAAAGCCCTTCTATGTTCTTCATGACCTTTTCATCTATGATCTCGGAATCGCACGACGAGCAATATAAAATAGGTACTGGCACGCCCCAGTAGCGCTGCCTTGAAAGGCACCAGTCAGGCCGAAGTTCTACCATGCTTGAGATCCGTTTTTCGCCCAGGCCAGGTATCCACTTGATCTTTTTAATCTCGCTAAGTGTCTTTGAGCGGAGATCGTTTTTATCGACTCCGATAAACCACTGTTTTGTCGCGCGAAACAACAAAGGCTGTTTGCATCGCCAGCAATGCGGGTATGAATGTGTAGTCTTTTCAGAATATAAAAGAGTTTTTTTGCCGCTGAGCATCTTTAGGACTATTTCATTCGCGTCAAAGACATGCTTACCCAATATAGAATCAGGTATCTCGTAATCCTTTAGTTTTACAAATCTTCCTTTATCGTCAACAGGCATGATAACAGGGAGATCATATTTTAGGCCCACGTTATAGTCATCCTGGCCATGACCAGGCGCTATGTGTACGCAACCTGTACCATCCTCATTTGAGATAAAATCTGCCAGCACGACTTTTGAATCGCGATTTAAAAAGGGATGTTTTGTGACAAGACCTTCGAGTGTTTTGCCTTTAAAGGTCTTTACTATGTCTCCCTTCAGGCCTGTCTTTTCTTTAACAGCGTCAAGAAGATCTTTTGCGAAAATGAGGGCCTCACCTTTATCAGTCTTAAATTCAATATAATCAAGGCCAGGATGCACAGCAATCGCAACATTCGAAAGCAGCGTCCAAGGCGTAGTAGTCCAAACTAAGAAGTTCGGAGTGCTGAGTTCGGAGTTCGGAGTGTTGATGTCCTTTTAGATGATAGGGAAGGTCGGGTTGGGGCAAAATTAAAAGACATTGATCTGATTGGAATTCCCGTGAAAATTATAATTGGACC
>JAHIRR010000039.1 GCA_018818505.1 Candidatus Omnitrophota bacterium
AGTTCATTATTCAACCATTATAAAGATAAACGGACCCAGCTATAGGGCTAAAAATGTGAAAAAAGGGGGTGATCGCGATTAATTATGCAGCTATGGAAAAAAGTCGGGCGATAGGTATGGAATTTGCCTTGACTTTGAGGAACTGATGATAAAGAATTGGCTAGAAAGAAGCTTTTAACCCGGCTTACTGAATATCAGGCATTACGTACAGGTGAGAAAGCTATCAGTGACATGCCGTATTTACATTTCGCAGAGGAGTTTTTAAAGCACTACAAGGCGCGCTATCCTTACGAGACCTTTAAGTCCCATAGAAGCTGTATAAATGAGTTTATGAGGTTTTTGGACCTTGTTGGCTTGAATCTCCTGTCTGAAATTACAACTGCAGTGATCGATAAGTATATTACATATCTAAGAGACTCTAAAGGAAACAGGGCTAATACCTGCAATAACCATCTAAAAAACCTCGGTACACAGTTCAGTTTTGCAATAAGGCATAATTTAGTAAAGGATAATCCAGCTAAGGGTTGTAAAAAGGTTGAGGTAAATGACGCAAAGCAGAAAAACGCCCTTTCTCCTCTCGAGTATCAGGCCTTTATGGCAGCCACAAAGAAACTATACCCTTTCTACCATTCAATTTATTATACATTCATTCATACAGGGCTTAGATTTACTGAGCTTATTAAGCTAAAGTGGCAGGATATTGACTTTGAGAACAAGGTCTTATGGGTTATGCAGCCAAAATGCAAGAAAAAACCTGACTATATCAGCATGCACGATGGGCTTATAAAGGTCTTAGAGGGTCTTAAAAAGAAAAACAGGAGTGAATATGTTTTTACTAAAGAGGATGGATCACCTTTTGGCATTAGGACAAGGAAGATCATAAGGAGATTAAAGGAGATATTAAAAAAGGCTAATATTACTGGTATAAGCACTATACATGAACTTAGGCATACGCACTGTAGCCTTCTATTCAACGCAGGATTAAATACGAAAGAAGTGATGGAGCAGATGAGGCATACGGAGCTAAGGACTACAGAAGGCTATGCTCATATATTTAGGCCAGAAGCTAATAGGAAGATTAAGAAATTAGAGAGGTTGGACAGGTAGTTTGTTACGATTCTGTTACGTTCTTTTAAAATAAGATAATGATTGACAAGTTTCCCGACGATAAGTAGAATGTAGTAAAAAAGGTGGGAATGACCCCCGTCGTCCCCGCCATAACTTTTTCCTTCCTGATAAATACCCCCAGAATTTGACTTGCCATATATTTAAAGGAGTAGTATCATATCAATAGGTATGAGAAAGGCACTCTTAGTTATATTTCCTGTGATATTTTTGCTTGCTATCAGCGCGGTGGGAGCGCATTGCTATTACCATGTCAAGGTGTATCCTGTAAAGCTTGTGGAGGAAAAGTATTCTCCGCGAGAATGGATCAAGGACAAGGAAGGCGATATAGCTATCTATGGATGGAAGGTCAAGAGGGTGCACGATAAGCCAGATACATATTTTGTAAGTTATCTTTATGCTACAGGAAAAGACAGGGAAAAATCTGTAAAAAGAGGGTGGTCATGGGAGATAAATACTGAAGAGAGGCTCGTAAAATATATTGCTGGAGATGATGAGCTTGAGGCGAAATACAATGCAGCCCGGGAATACGCGGAAGAACCAGTTACCCCCAGGTTTTATAGAAAGTCATTTTATGAATATAAGAAAGAGCGTATAGAGGAATCAAGGGCAAGGTGGCGCCGCCTGAAAAAAGGCCTGGGTGAATTCCAGGTCCGCGATATTCTGGGCGAACCAAAGAGGGTGGATGCTTATAACTCCTCCCCTTCTTTTATCCAATGGTCCTATCCTAATGGCGGCACTGTTAGATTTTATCGCAGTGGTATAGTCTCTGATAAGACGTTTAAGCTGGATGCATGGAAAGAGCCTGTTTCAGGGTCAAAGTTAAAGTGGAGACGATTACAAAAAGGCCTGAGTGAACCCCAGGTCAGCGATATTCTGGGCGAGGCGAAAAGAGTAGACGCATATGCTTCATCCCCTCCTTTTATCCAATGGACATATCCTAATGGCGGCAGTATCAGATTTTATCGCAGCGGCATGTTCTTTAGCAGGCAGTTTAGAGTCCAGGCGTGGAAAGAACCCTTCTGGAAAGAGCCTTAAATTTCTTTTTCATTGTTTTTCTTGACATAGAGATGTTGCTATGTTATATTTGTAATAGAGTTTTGTTTAATATTTAAATAAGTTTTAATAAGCGTTGAAGGAGAAGGAAAGCATATGATCGCTCAAAAGATTTTAGTAGCGGATTCAGACTCTAAGACAGTCAAGCTTATAAAGGATATTCTTACTGAACGGCAGCACGCCAGTGTCCTCTCTGCCAGGACAGCTGATGTGGCAGTGGAGATGGCATGGCGCAATAAGCCGGATATGATAATCGTGAACACAGAGCTTGTGGATCTGAGCGGCTGGGATGTGTTGGGTATCTTAAAGAAGAATGAGCCCACAAGCAGGATCCCCTTTATTATGATGGATAAAGTTGCCAATATAGATGATGAGATACGGGCCTTGAATTTAGGCGCGGATGACTATATTGCCAAGCCTTTGAAGAGGGAGCTGTTTCTTGCCAGGATAAAGGCGGTTTTTCATCGTTGTCTCCTTGGTTCCAAAAACCACAGTCATGACTCAGAGGAAGAGGTTGTTAAATCAGGCAGTATCACGATCAATATGTCCACACATATGGTATATATTAAAGGAAAGCAAATAGACCTGACCCCTAAGGAATTCGCGCTCCTTTATCTCTTTATTAAGAAACAGGGCCGGGTTCTCAATAGAGTCTTTTTATCAGGTACTATATGGGAGCGCGAGTATTTTGAGACAAGCCATACAATCGACAAGCATATTGCTAATCTACGCAAGAAGTTAGGTAAAGAAGGCAGGCGCATAGAGACTCTCCATACCATAGGTTATAAGTTCTTAGAGTCAAAGACAACCTGTAACTGAACCCTCCGAATAAAACCAAAATCCATTCAGATATACAAATCCCACACAAAAATTTTCTTCCAAAAATCGCCAAAACCGACCAAAATCAATTAAAAATGCACGATCATAAATAAAAAAATAGAGAATTATGGCCTGGCGCTATTGACTCGCAATCATTCTATGCTATACTTTAAAACCCGTGTCCATAAAATATCTATTTTATAGGCTGGGAAAGAATTCATGAAAACTTCAGATTTCGTTCAGGGAAAGTTCAGGTGGGGGTGCTATAGTTGTAGTGGGTTCAGAAAGGAAAGGAAAATAAGATATGAGTTTGAACAAATGGATGATTAAGGAACGGAAGATGAAAAAAGGAGGTGAGGCCGGTAAGATAACTTGTCTTTTTAGTACTCAAAAAGAGAAAAATCTGGTAACACAACCAAGGAGGTAGGAAATGAAGAAATTAATGGTATTGTTAATTGTGGGTCTTTTGGTAGTGGGAGTAAGCGCTGTTTACGCAGCTGGCGAAGATAGCGATACAGTAACATCAGGAGTTAGTCTTGTTATTCCTCATGCTGCAAAGTTGGTAATTTCAGATGCTGATTCTTCATTGACTCTTGTACAGGATGGAAGCGCTGAAGAGGCATTTGAAGCTGATTATACAGAGATGCCTGCAAATTATCCTAAGTTAAAGGTTTCCGCTAACAGGAACTGGCAGTTATCAGCTAAGGTTACTACTCCTTTTGTAGCAGTAGATGGTTATACCAAGGCAGTATCAGATCTTCAGCTTAAGCATACTAATACTACATACGTAGTAGATGGTTTTAATTCTTTCGTTTCTCTATCTAGTACAGTGGATCAGGCGATTTGTTCCAGCGCAGTTGGTATAAAGAATGAATGGGTCAACTGTCAGTATGGGATTATTCTGGACTATGCAAAAGATAGGCCAGGCACATACACTGCTACAGTGACTTACACATTAGCTACAACTGCATAATTTTAAAAGATTAGTTTGCCTTGCCGGGCAGGGTTTAATATCCTGCCCGGCAGCAACCTGCAGGGGATGCAGATATGAAAACAACAAGGACTATATTAATATTAATTTTAGTTTTAGTTATGGCCGCCAAATATAATATAGTCTTTGCAGGAGAAGAAGATACTGATACGCAGACCTCGATAGTAAGCCTGACTATTCCTCACGTATGTAAGCTTGTTATAAGCCAGCCTGATTCCTCAATAACGCTTGACCAGGATGTGGATGCTGAACAGGCATTTGACACTGGCTATGTGGAACTCGGTGCTGGCAAGCCCAACCTGAAAGTCTCTGCTAACAAGAGCTGGAAACTAAGCGCAAAGAGCAGTGGTTTTAGCGCTAATGGCAGTTATACTAAGGCCACAGGGGACTTACAGCTCAAGGATGCCGGCTCTTCGCATGCAGCCAATGGTTTTACTGACTATAAGGCGCTTTCAGCAGTGGACCAGGACATAGCTATCTCTGCAGGCGGCGTTAAGAACGAAGACCACCCCTGCCAGTACAAGATCCTCTTAGACTACGAGAATGACATACCAGGCGAATACACTGCCACAGTGACCTACACGCTCTCCACAGACGCCTCATAGCCATAATAAGACTTTCCTTGCAATATACCTCTAATAATGCTATAATAACGCAACCCTTGAAAAGCAATGGTTTTAGTGGTATACTTATATTGAAGAAAAAAAACCAGTAATAAGGTACGATAATAGCAAACCACTTGAAAGAGTGGGACGCAAAGCCAACGGGCCCGCCATTTTGACTCTCAGTCAAAATGGCGAGGCGGCTGGGTTGCCGAAACCATTAAAACCTATTCTCTTTCAAGGGATAGGTTTTTTTATTTGGGTGTTGAAATGAAGAAAAGGCAACTAATCTTAATCTTGTGTTTTACAGTAGTTTTTCTCGCGCCTTGCGTGTGTATATACGCAGTTCATGACTCAGACAAGGCTGTATCCACAGTTACGCTTATCATTAAACCTGCCTGTCATTTGACTATTGCTGATGAGGCTGTATCAGAGACGCTTATAAAGGATTCCAGCGCTGAAGGAGCATTTGACGCAGGGTATGTAGAGTTTGAGCTTAATAAGCCGACTCTGCAGGTCAGCTCGAATCAGTCATGGAAACTCAGCGTAAAGAGCAGTGGATTTAGCGGGCCCTATTCCAAGGAGTCCACAGACCTTATGCTCAAGAATGACGGAGCTGCTCATGTGAGCAATGGATTCAGCGATTATAAAGCCCTTTCTACATCTGAGCAGGAAATAGCCTCTTATGATAAAGGTGTAAAGCATGAAGACCACCCCTGCCAGTACAAGATCCTCTTAGACTACGAGAATGACATACCAGGCGAATACACTGCCACAGTGACCTACACCCTCTCCACCTCAGGCGCGTAATTTAAACATAGACAAAATTTTCCTTGCTTTTATCGCCATAAATATTTATAATAATAATCAGAGTGAGAAAGATAATCATTGGTTTAATGTTGTGCGCATCGACGAATTTACTAATGGTTAGAACTGTCGCTGACGCAGCCAGTGATTCAGAGAATCAGGCATCCCAGGTCGCTCTGACTATTCCTGCAGGCGCTTATCTGAATATCATAGATGACAGCGTATTTAAATCGCTTGGTGAAGACGGGAGCGCTGAGCAGGCCTTTGACGCCGGTTATGTAGAGTTCGATGCTGGCAAGCCCACCCTGTTCGTAAGTTCCAATACAGGATTGATGCTTTTTGTTAAAAGCAGTGGTTTTACAGGGCCATATCCTAAGGCTACTGCAGATCTTATGCTTAAGGATGCAGGGAGTCAACATGTGAATGGGATGTTCCGTCAATATCGCTCTCTTTCTGCGCAGGAACAGAGAATAACACGGCATTATAGCGAAGGGGTAAAGAATGAAGAACACCCATGTCAGTACAAGATCCTCTTGGATTACGCAAAAGATATACCGGGCACATATGAGGCAACAGTAATATTTACGCTCTCTACTTTAGCCATATAAGGATAGCATGAAGATAATCAGAGTTTTTATACTGTGGCTGGTATTTTTGGTTGCAATCATTCTCACCCTGACCTACGCAACAGAAGATTCAGAAAAAGGCCTATCCACAGTCACGCTGATCATTGAACCAGCCTTTCATCTGGGTATTACTGATGCGACACTTGTCGCTAACGGAGAGTGAATCCCCTTGCCTTATGTAATTTCTTTCGTATAATAATATTATATGGGTATATATAGGATATTGAGTAGTTTTTTAATTCTATTCATGGCGGGCAGCCTGTTTTTTTTAAGGCCTGTTTTTGCTGATGAAAATGACACAGCCGCAGTCAATATGCTGATCCCTTCCATATGCAAGCTGGTGATAGATGGTTCGGACCAGACCATAAATCTTTTAAAGGACGCCTCAGGCGAAGAGGCGTATGAAAAAGGATACGCAAAGGGAAAAAAGAATTCTCCCGCATTGGTGGTGGATTCTAATACGAACTGGAAGCTAAGCGTAAAGGTGGGCTCTGATTGGAGCAAGGTGGGCAAATATAAAAAGGCCACTGAGGATATTGAGCTTAAGATCAAATCAAATACCGGACACCAGACAGGGTTTACAGACTTTACGCCGCTTTCTTTAGCGAGCCAGGAAATAGCCCGCCATGACACAGGCACAGGCGATGATATCTATAAAGGAAGATACAGGATACGGCTGGACTGGGAAAAGGATATACCCGGCAGTTATAGCATAGTCATAGTCTTTACGCTTTCCACGCAATCATTTTAAAAGGAGTCGCGATATGAGAAAAAGGATATTTATAGTTACCTTTATATTTATGGCAGGCCTGCTGGCGTTTACCAGGATCGCCTCTGCCGCGTTTGTGGCCAGCCCCATGGAATTTCACATAGATGTAGCCTCAGGAGAAGAGAACACGTATACATTTTATGTAAGAAACAGGGGAGATGAGACCATTGCGCTAAAGGTGTATACCGGGGATTTCTGGATACAGGTGGACGGAAAAGAGCTGTTTCTTGACCCTGGAGAGGTCGAGCGCACTTGCGCGACATGGCTGGAAGTAGCGCCTGAGGAATTAGAACTGGCTCCTGATGAGAGCCGCGCTATAAGGTTCAAGATAAAGGTGCCTGCTGAAAAAAAAGGCACTTACTGGGGAATGGTATTTGTAGAGCAGATATCCAAGCCCACGATAAAGACCGCTAAAAAAGGCGACCATCAGTTTAATATACTTTCTTTTCAGAGGGTCGGGGTGAGGATATTCGAGAACGCGCCTGGCGCGGAAAAGAGCGAAGGCAAGATCAACGCGGTCAATGTGAGATGGGACAAGGAAAATGAGTTTTTCAAGATAGGCCTTGTATTTGAGAATGAAGGGGAGATACTTCTTAAATGCAAGGGTACGATAGAGGTTAAAGATATGACAGGAGAAACTGTTGCCACTGCAGAACTGCAAGAGTTTAATTCTTATCCTCTGGCGGCAAGGACAAGGGAGATATTTATCAAAGAGACATTGCCGCCTGGCCAGTATACTGCGCTGGCAGTCGTAGATTACGGCGAGGAATATCTGGTGGCTGGCGAGACAGTATTTGAGGTAAAGGGCGAATAGGGGATGAACAGGCCAAAACGGATCTTATTTCTCATTTTTATATTTTTATTGATCCCGTGCGCCACAGCGTATACTGTGACACTGCTGAATGTCACTCCAAAGAAGCTGAACATGGGCATCGTAGAGTCTGATGATTATAGTAATGGGTACAAAGAAAAACTCAGGGGCAATATCATCAAGCTGAAGAATAGCGCTAATGACTGGAAACTTATGCTGAAAACAAACGACAGCGACATGGGCATGGCAGGAAATTACGCAAAGTCTATAAACGATTTTCACTGGAAGGCTACTGGCGAATATGCCACGCAGGCCACATACCAGGAGATCACTAATTATGATGTGGAGGTGGCCAGGGGCCAGAAGTCTTTCGTTATGAACACTATCCC
>JAHIRR010000040.1 GCA_018818505.1 Candidatus Omnitrophota bacterium
TCCCGTATAGGATTGAGCTTAACCTTTACCCTGAAATCTCTTATGATCTGCGACGGCTGGATAAAAGTGCGGCCCACATAGTGATTTCGAATCATGCCGACTTCAAAAGAAATACCCGACTCTTTTGAAAAACCAATAGCAGCATAGTTTCCAGAGTCTGGTATAGGCATGACCAGATCACACCCCTTTGCAGGACATTCTCTTGCAAGTTGTATTCCTAAATTCTTACGGGCCTGATATACATTGTGGCCAAATATATTGCTGTCAGGCCTTGCAAAATATATGTATTCAAAGATGCAGAAGGCGTGTTTTGCAGTCGGGAAAAGTGAACGCGTAGAGATATTGATAGATTTCAACTCGTCCTTCTTAATAATCACGACCTCGCCTGGCTCAATGTCTCTTAAGTACTTTGCCTGAATCAGATCCAATGCGCATGTCTCACTTGCAAGGACATATGAATCGCCTAATTTACCCAGGCACAGAGGCCGCCAGCCCAAAGGATCCCTTGCGCCAATCAAAAGGTCATTAAACATCATGGCCAGAGAATACGCGCCCTCTAACTCCACCAAGGAGCTTACAAGAATTTCTTCTATGCTCTCGTTCTGCGAGCGCGCTAAAAGATGCGTGATTACCTCAGAGTCCATTGTGGTCTGGAATATTGAACCTTTGCACTCGAGTTCATTGCGTAATTGGTGCGTATTGACGAGATTTCCATTGTGGGCAATTGCGATATGCCCTTTTTTGTGCTTTACAAGAAATGGCTGGATGTTTCTGGGATTTGACGAGCCGGTAGTAGAATAACGCACGTGCCCAACTGCCATATCGCCCTTTAATGACTTTATCTCACGCTCTGTAAATACATCTCCCACCAGGCCCATTTCTTTAAATTGATTGACCTTTTTGCCGCAGCGCGTGACTATGCCAGCTGATTCCTCGCCTCTATGCTGCAACGCGTATAGCCCTAGATACGCTAATCGAGCAGCTTCTTTATTATTGGAAATGCCAAATATACCACACATATAAAGCTTTCTAGGCCATAAGCAATGACTCTAGCGACTCTCTCCATTCTTTAGACAACTCTTCAAGAGAGATATCAATCAATTCATTGCCAGTGCCTGATATCTTAAATCTTTTTCCGCCTGTTTTTCCTATTATCTGAAAAGGCGCGTTAAATTTCTTGGCTACAGCTCTTATTTTATCAACGCTTTTTCTATCGCAAGAAATAATAATCCTCGACTGGGATTCGCCAAATAGTAAGGCATCCGGCCTTATATTAAAATTTAAATTGCCAACAAAGGCTCCTATCATATTTTCTCTGTTTGAAATACAACATTCTGCCAATGCCACTGCCAACCCTCCTTCAGAGCAATCATGCGCTGAGCTAAGCAATCCTTTTTTTATTGCTTCCAGCGCTGTGCGCTGAACCGCCTTTTCTAAACGTAAATCCAATTCTGGAGAATCCCCTTTTACCAAGTTATGCATTAGTTTTAAATATTCACTAGCGCCTAATTCTTCTTTGGAGAGCCCTAAAAGAATAATTATCTCGTTCTCCTTTTTAAAATTTTGCGTGCAAATCCTTTTTACATCATCTATAACCCCTATCATGCCGATAGTCGGAGTAGGATATATCGCGCCTTTTGGGCTCTCGTTATAAAAAGAGACGTTGCCGCTCACCACAGGCAGTCTAAAAAATCTGCACGCGTCTCTAATCCCTTCTACGCAATTCTTGAAATACCAGAACCTGTCTGGTTTTTTAGGATTTCCAAAATTAAGGCAGTCAGTAACTGCTGCTGGCTCAGCGCCTGAACATACAAGGTTTCTGGCTGCTTCTGCTACTGCAATCTGGGTTCCAATATATGGATTTAAATAACAATAATGGCTGTTACAGTCAGTGGTTGCGGCAATGCCTTTTTTTGTGCCTTTTAATCTTATAACCGCGGCATCAGAGCCAGGCAAGACCACTGTGTTTGTCTGGACCATATGGTCATACTGTTCATAGACGCATTTTTTGCTGCAAATAGACGGCGCCGCCAAAAGTTTAAGCAAAACTCTATTATAATCTTTGGGTAACTTTATTTTCCTCATATTTAGCTTGTTCAGCTCTCGCAGGTAATCTGGTTTTTTGTAAGGCATGTCATAAATAGGATTATCAGTCAATAAAGACGCCTTTATTTCAGCCACGGTTTTGCCATTATCATTAATACGCACTATTGGCTTATCAGTGACTCTCCCTATTGTAACGGCCTGAAGGCCCCATTTTGAAAAAATATTTTCAATATCTTTTTCCTTGCCCTTTTTAACACAGAGAAGCATCCTCTCCTGAGACTCTGACATCATCACTTCCCAAGCCTGCATACCTTGTTCTTTTCTCGGAACGCGTTGAAGTTCTATCTCTATTCCTGAATCGCCTGCAGAGGCCATTTCACTCGTGCAGCATGTAAGGCCTGCTGCGCCCATATCCTTAAGGCCCACCACATATCCTGTAGCTAACGTCTCCAGGGTTGCCTCTATAAGACACTTTTCAGTAAAAGGGTCTCCTATCTGGACAAACGGCCTTTTTTCTTCGTCTTCTTTTAATTCCTTTGAAGCCAGGACACTGCAGCCTCCTATGCCATCACGGCCCGTAGAGGCACCTGCATAAATAATGGCATTACCAACTCCTCTGGCTTGGGCCTTTACCACCTTATCCTTTTCTGCAATTCCTATACTCATGGCATTTACCAGGCAATTACTATTATAGCTTTCGTCAAAATATATCTCTCCGCCAATAGTCGGCACCCCTAAGCAATTACCGTAGAA
>JAHIRR010000001.1 GCA_018818505.1 Candidatus Omnitrophota bacterium
CTAAAGTAGACAAATCAGTCAGTGACTGTTTTGTCTACTTTAGACGCGGAACTACGCTGAATAAATATTATGTCAGGAAAGTTATTTATAGTTGCTACCCCCATAGGTAATCTCAAAGATATAACATTCCGCGCTATTGAGACGCTTAAAGAAGTGGATCTGATTGCGTGCGAGGATACGAGGCATACAAGGAAGCTGCTCTCCCATTATAATATTGATAAGCCCACCACGAGTTATTTTGAGCACAATCAGGTTAAAAAAGGCGAATATCTTATGCGACTCCTTAAAGAGGGTAAGAACATTGCCCTTGTCTCTGACAGCGGCACGCCTGGAATAAGTGATCCAGGGTATAAGATTACAAGACTTGCAATAGATAATGACGTACCTATAACAGTTATCCCTGGGCCATGCGCGCTTGTAACAGCCCTGGTCTCATCAGGCATGCCAACAGATAGCTTTGTATTTCAAGGGTTCCTCTCTAATAAAAAGGCAAGGCGCAGAAAACAGCTAACTGTCTTGAAAAATGACACAAGAACCATTATTCTATATGAATCTCCACATAGGGTTTTAAAGTGTCTAGAGGATATATTAGATATCTTAGGAGATAGGGAGATTGCTGTTGCACGTGAAATTACCAAGGTTTTTGAAGAAACCCTCCGATTAAAGACATCCAGAGCAATCCAGCATTTTACTAAAAATTCCCCTCGCGGTGAATTTGTCATTCTGATAAAAGGGAAAACTGCTTGACAAATTAGCCCAACTCGTTTATTATGAGTATATTATGAAAGAAATCACTTTATTTGGTCTAAGGATTCCTGCTTTTATTTATGCACCGGTAGTGTATTTTGTGTGGGTTAGCGTGCTTTTGGGTGTTAAAAAGGTAGTATTTGGCAGGGTGCATAAGTTTTGCAGCCGCACTAAGTCTAAGCTGGATGACATACTCCTGGGCGCTATGGATTTTCCGCTCACGCTGTTTATATTTGCAAGTGGTGTGTTTATCTTAGAGAAAATATCGCCTATTACGCAAAGCTCAGATCTTACTAAGTATTTCCTAATAGGTTTTAAGACTACCACTATAGCCGCTATTATCTTATTTCTGGATAAGCTTTCCACTAACCTTATTAATACGTATTCCAGTAAGGTAGATATCTTAAAGACTTCCGGAGGTGTAGTAAGGGGTTTTGTAAGGATAATAGTAATGGCGCTGGGTGTATTGATACTCATGGATAGTTTTGGAGTTTCGATTACACCTATATTAGCCTCGCTCGGCATTGGCTCATTGGCAGTGGCATTGGCACTCCAACCAACACTTGAGAATCTTTTCGCTGGCATACAGATCGTGATAGATAAGCCGATAAAGATAGGCCAGTTTATAAAGCTTGATTCCGGAGAAGAAGGGTACGTGGAAAAGATCGGCTGGCGCACCACATGGGTGAGGATGCTGCCGAACAATGTCGTGGTCATACCTAATAAGGTTTTGGTAAGTTCTAAGATCTTGAATTACTATTATCCGCAGACAGAGATGGCTGTCTTAGTTCAGGTAGGGGTACATTATGAGTCTGACCTGAAGCACGTTGAGAAAGTGACGTGCGAGGTAGGTAAAGATGTGATGAAGACAGTACAGGGCGGCGTGCCAGAGTTTGACCCGTTTATCCGCTATCATACATTCGCGGATTTCAGTATAAATTTCACGGTAATATTGCGCGCAAAGGAATTTGTGGATAATTATCTTATAAAGCATGAGTTTATAAAAAGGCTCCACGAGCGCTATGCAAAAGAAGGCATTAACATACCTTACCCAATACGCGCTATAAATTATGCGCAGGAGAAGGCAAAATAATGTTTGTGTTTTCAAATTTTCTCGCAGCAGTGGCGAATCTATTGAACATAGCGTTGACAGCTCTTTACTGGCTTATATTGATACGCGCTATAATAAGCTGGGTGAATCCAGATCCGCTTAGTCCAATAGTCCAATTTTTATACAAGACCACAGAGCCGATCCTTTACCCCATAAGAAAAATGCTTC
>JAHIRR010000041.1 GCA_018818505.1 Candidatus Omnitrophota bacterium
AGGAGAAAGAATGAAAAAGATATTTTTAGTGAGTCTGTGTTTTATCTTTCTTAGCGCAACAGCTGCAATTTCCCAGGAATCCCAGGATGTACTTAAAAAGTATCTCAGCGACATGAATAGGATATTTATTGAAGTAGAAGAGGCAATGCGTAATCTCAGTATGCGGTTCCTAACCTCTGAAACCGCAGCAGAACAGATAGCAAAGGCCATTGAGAAATTCGAGCCTTTAAAATCGCCTGGGATGTTTGCGTCAGATCACGAGAACATGCTTTTGGCCTTTAAGACCATAAAGAATGGCTTGGAACTTCTTAAAACTGACAAAGAAAAAGCAGGAGAGATAGCAAGAAAGGGCGCAGCTCTTCTAAAGGAAGCAGCTTTGAACATGAAGGCAATGGCTGAAAAAGAAAATCTTATCCCTGAGCAGCCAAAAAGGCCTGAAACCACAAAACCTATTTTGCCGTCACAGACGCCAGCAATGATAGCAGGCACATCTCCTATACCTTCGCCTCACATTGCTTCTCCTGAAATAGACAATGAAGTCATGGCTGTCAGGACAAATAGCTCTAAGGGGGTAAATATAGCAGATATCTCTGTTAGTTCAACTGTGTCTGGTGCCCCTGTTGTATTGAGTGCAGGAGGTAAAATAGTTTCAATGAAGCCGCAAGGCGACTATTTTATAATAAAAATTAAAACCGATCATGGTAATGAATTAGAGATAGATGTAAGGCCATCCGCGTGCAATATATTAAAAGGCAATAAGCTCGTCAGTATCGATGAATTAAAAAAGGGCACAGCTGCGCATATAGTTTATACTAAGAATGCCGATAGGAATCAGGCGGCATTTATAAATATCTTAAGGCCCGAAGATATTGAGGCATTGGAAACCCCGTAGATGTTGGACATTTCAAGATCAGAGAAAAATTTCATTTTGGCTCTTCTCTTAATCGGCCTCTCCCTGACAGCCTTTTCTTACTATAAAAAAGTAACCCCTGATCCTAGTGTTGAAACCGTTGATATTAACGCGCCTTGCGTTTTAATCAATATCAATAGAGCCAATGAGTTTGAGTTAGAACGCCTTCCTGGTATAGGCCCGGTCATGGCAGGAGATATAGTATCACATAGAGAGACTATAGGAGAATTTACAGAGATAGCGCAGCTCAAAGACATCAAAGGCATAGGCAATAAGAAATTCGAGAATATTAAGGAGCTTGTAACTATAGGTGAGTAAATGAGTTATAGACACCATTCCTCGATAAGAAATTATTGACAGGAAGGTTTTTTTGTGGTATATTATAAATAGATTATAAATATCATTAAGAATAGCTTTACTGCTACAGAATGGGGAGGAAAATTGTGTGCAAAAAGCTAAGTAAAATCACAGCTGTGTTGATCTTGGCAACGTTTGTTTTTACCAACGCAAGTTCTGCAGCCATAAATGCTGATACCCTGAGGATTCCCTTGGGGATAAAGCAAAGAGGTCCTGACCTTATTAATAAGCTCTCATCTGATGAGACTAATTTGAAGGTTGTTAGTGAAATTCTAAATAAAAAAAAGATTAAGCATTCGGATATTGAGCTTTTATTTAAATTGGTACAAAAAGATGAATCAGTGAGTGCGCTAATAGCGTTGGAAGTAGCAAGTATGGACAGTTCTAAGAAGTATACAATTAGAGAAGAGTTTAAACAGTGGGCAAGCGACAAAAATGTTGATTTGTACGAAGTTCGGTTACTAAAGTCTTCTATATTGAACACAGAAAAAGGTTGGGGCCCATTCATAGAATCTGTTTCAAGAGATTCTATAATGGCTGAAAAGATATTCAGATCGAACAAGGCAATTTTTTATTCAGGTGTAACTACTGAGTTTAAAGCAGATAATTTGAAGCCAGTGGCTCCTGAAAATAAAGTTGACCTGACTATGCTTACAGATGAGGCGCGTAAGCTTTTATTGCAACATAGAACAAAAGAACATAAATTTACACCAGAAGAAATTATACTCTGGTATGGTACTTTAGTCGGAGGACAAGGGAATAGATTTATAAACTCTCTTGATGATGAACCTAACACTATAAAAGATATAGAACAGCAGCTTGGTGACATGGGAAAATTTGCCAGACGTTTCAAAGCAGCCCTTCCTTTAGGTAATACTAATATGACAATCCTTGAGGCTCAGATAGGAGACAATAAAAATATAGGCCAGATAATAACCGTTATGGGGTCTCATGAAAATAAAGATGATTCTTTAGAATTTATTAAGGCAGTTACTAGTAGGCTAGAGTCTCGTAGTGAAACCAAGGGAGCTAAAATAGTGTCTTTTACTCAGCCCATCACTCCTACGCGTATCTCAAGAGAAGAAGAATTCAGAAGATTTGCCTCAGTAGACAAAGAAAGTGTAAGCGGAGTTGACATAGAAAAAATGGGGGAATATTGCAGAAAGCACGCAGGTGAGATAGCTATAGATGATGACGGAAATCCGATATTTGCCACCGAGAATCACTGGGATTTTACAAAGTTTTTTTTGCAGACTGGTCTATTTCTCGATTTATTTGAAGCAGCAATGGTTGACGGTGAGATCCGCGATGTTATTTTAAGGACGTCCAATCAGGATGATGTGGGTGCCATGCTTGGAAGAGGAAGACCTTGCGAAATAGCTAAAAATATTTTAATCGATGAGCTGCAAAAGAAAGATGGTCTATATGATCTTATTTTAGAAGTCGATGAAATGTCTATGAAAAAATGGCAAGAATACAGAAAAACCAAAGAGTTTAAAGCGAGACTTAGCAAGATAAAGGCTGCTGTCGTAGAAGTTGGCCTTATGGCAGGTTATGGTACAGGCGGGGGCGTGTTTGATGTGGAAGAAGATACTCAAATAGTTGAAAAGGCTAACATAGTCGGAGATTTACCTAGTATTGACGCTACTAGTTCCAATGCTATAACCAAGAGTTTATTGGCGGATGCATTAGCCGTTGGTCTAAGATCTGTAGATATAAAAAACTTAATCATAGAGAGAGAAAGAGACGGTCATCTGTCTGTGGCGCACACAAAAGAACTCGAAGTCGAAGTGCAAAAAGTCGAAACTGACGTAGTACCGATTAGACAACAGAACAAGGTTATCAGAAAAAGACCTGTCCAGATGGTAAATAGAGATATTCATGGAATGCTGGGGAGGCCTCATGGGCTCTTAGAGGTCGTGGGGTATTCTGAGGAGACTTATAGGAAAGAAATGGAGAAGAAGGACAGGGCTTTGCTCAAAGATGATCTTGATTACAACGAGCATCAAAGATTAGAAATAGCTATTGCACGAAATTTAACATTTGTCCCTGTCAAGCATCTTGCCCAGTGGCGCGCCTCAAGACGCCCAGGTCTGAGCATTGCAAAGTTACTTGGTTATATTGAAAGACAACCTGTTTATTCTCCCGAAGCTATATTAGCACGATTACCAATAAAGACTCCTAGAAAATTTCTTAAGGCTTTAATAGCTGAAGGGTATTATTTTTCTGATAAGCCCAATAAAAATGATGATAAGTATAGAAAAAAGTATAGAATGTACAGGAAAGATTTAAAATTAGCCGAAGCTTTTATTGCTACCAAAGGCCCAATTTTTATTACTACTATTCTAAAATTCAAAAGAGAAATCGAGACCAACATATAGAATATATACTTTTTCATAGACAGTTTGGGCTTTAGATGCAAAAATAAAGAACGTGAATAAAAGCCCGCTTGCTGTAATCGCAATATTTTTTGCATTAGACATTGTCATTGCGAAGTTTTTGCCTGAGGCGATCAAGTTTCATCATGTATTTATATTGACCGCGATTTTAATTCTTTCCTCATTTATATTTTCAAAAAACAACCTTCTGTTTTTATCAATAGCTTCTTTTGCAGCGCTTCTTTATATTAATTCTGATATCCTGCCGAAGGATCATATTATTAATTTTTTAGGAGAAGAAAGTCTTAAGACAGAGGTAGTCGGTATTATAAGAAGCCCCGGCCTGACGCGAAGGCCGTATTATGGGAAGATTAATTCGATGTACTTGTTTGAGATAGAAGGATTAAAAGATAATGATGAATGGCTGGGAGTTAAGGGTCTGGCTCAGATTAGGATACAGACTGAAAAAGATTATGAATATGGAGATAGATTGCTTGTGAAGGGGGGCGATAAGGAGGCCATCAGAGGGTGTCATTGCGAGGACGAAGCCCGAAACAATCTCTGAGATTGCTTCGTCGTCCGCCACAAAACTTTGGCGGACTCCTCGCAATGACAACGGCGGTTTCAATTACAGACAATACCTCGAAAGACAGGATATATTCGCTCTTATAAATATTAAAGAGGCGAATGTCACTGCCCTATCCCATAATTACAAATCAAACCCCATCCTGAAATACACCTATCTTCTTCGCGAGAAGCTCAAAAACCAGATCCTTGAAAAGATGCCGCTTAATAGCGGCGCGTTCTTGCGAGCGATTCTCCTTGGTGATCGCTCAGAACTGCCGCAGCATATACAGGAGTCGTTCAGAAAATCTGGCACAATGCATATCCTCCCACTACAAAGCAGGAGAAAATATAATTTTTCACTTGCAAGTATCGTTACCCTATCAAAATCAGTTAGTTAAGACAAATCAGCCACGCAGGAACTATACAACCCTCTATGTCAGCTTAACCCCAAAACAGACCCAAAAGCTCAAGGATATGGCTAAAAAGCATAGAAAATCTGAGTCAGAAACACTGAGAAAAATGCTTGATACCTATTTGGAAGGCATAGAAACCAGAGGCCTGCCTTTTGAAACATACAGAAAAATCTCACCTTTGGAATGAAGGTATTGCCAAGGACCATAACTATAGAACAGGACAGAAAGCTCAGGGAAATAGCAGAAAAGACAGGCAGGAAGATCTCAGAGCTGGCGAGAGCCCAGAAGGCTAAAATAAATTCCATACCTAAAGCCTGAGTAAATTCCATAGCAGTAACAGTAGCTTTTCTTTCTTTGTGAATAATGTTGATATGTGGATAAAGAGAACCACGTAAAACCTTTG
>JAHIRR010000042.1 GCA_018818505.1 Candidatus Omnitrophota bacterium
ATTTATGAAGAAGATTGTTATATCTATAGTCTGCATAGCGGTAGTGGCTTCGCTGGCCTTTGTTATTTTTTCTAATTTTGGCGGGCTGCAGAAGGTCTATATAAAAAGCCTGGGAAGTAACCGCTTTCAGTTAATGGTAGACAGCCAGCCCTATATAGTTAAAGGTATGGTGTACAGCCCTGTGCCTGTGGGCCAGAATCATGCCTATGATTTCTGGGGTGACCCTGCAAAGCCGCATCTTTATGATGGCAGGCTCATGAAAGCAATGGGTGTAAATGCCATAAGGGTATATCAGCCTGGACAGGATGTGCTAAAAACAAAACAGGTCATGAGAGATTTTTACAATAAGTTTAAGATTCGGATAGCCATGGGCCATTGGCTTGGTTTTTGGGATGACGCAAATTACGCGGATCTTGGTTTTCGTGAAAAGGTAAAACAGGATGTCACCGAGATGGTAGAGACCTATAAAGATGAGAAAGGTCTTTTATGTTGGATCCTTGGAAATGAGAATAACGTATCTTTTTCTTATGGGCCGCAGACATTGAATCTTTGGACTACTGCTGAAATAGAAGCGCTCGAGGACCCTTATCTAAAGAGACAGGCGCGCGCAAAGATCTATTATTCCTTTGTGAATGAGGTTGCAAAAGAGATCCACAAGGTGGATCCAAATCACCCTGTACTATTGGCAAATGCAGAGCTTACTGATATAGACGTGGCTAGCGAGGTCACGCCGGATATTGATATCCTGGGTTGTTCTATATATAGAGGGAAGGCATTCGGGAGTTTCTTTAGAGAGGCGAGTATAAAGTTTAAGAGGCCTGTTCTTATAACAGAGTTTGGTTGTGACAGGTATAATTCGTTTTTAAGAGAAGAAGATCAGGGTATTCAGGCAGAGTTTATAGAAGCAGAGTGGAATGAGATAGAAAAGAATACCTACGAAGGTACTGGAGTCGGAAATTGTCTGGGCGGATTTGTATTTGAATGGACAGATGAATGGTGGAAGTATGATGAGGAGAATAAATCTGGCTGGTATGTTCAAGATACAGCCAGCAGCTGGTCTAACGGGGCATACTATTTTGACATAAAGGCGCCGCAGAATTTTAACATAAATGAGGAATGGTGGGGCGTGTGCGCTATGGAAAAACGCGATGGTAAACTTGACGAACGCAGGCCCACTAAGGCATACTTTACCTTAAAGAAGCTTTGGAGATATTAGAGCACAAGAGCACAAGAGCACAAGAGCACAAGAGCACAAGCACACAAGAGCACAAGTGATGGTTGATAAGGAAGTAGGGTATAAAAGATTAATAATTTGGCAAAAGGCAGATGAATTTGCTTTTGAGATATACAAAGCTACTAAAGGTTTTCCTAAAGAAGAAACGTATGGCATAATTTCTCAAATAAGAAGAGCATCTTTATCTGTTGCATTAAATATAGCAGAGGGATACGGAAGGCAAGGTAGAAAGGAATTGAAACAGTTTATTAATATGTCGTTAGGATCTTTGTCAGAAGTCAGGTATCTTTTGGAGTTTTCTTTTAAATTAGGATATTTTAATCAAGAAAAATTTTCTGAATTGGAGAAGTTCGGCGAAGAAAATGGCAGAGTGTTATGGAAATTTTACAAAAGTTTATGACATATAAGATACAAAAGTACATTCTTTTCTTGTGCACTTGTGCACTTGTGCACTTGTGCACTGCGTATGCCCAGGAGCAGTATGTGGCTGAGAGTTTCGGGTTGTACAGCAGGGGCATAGCTTATTATCACGCCGGAAAACTCCACGAGGCAAAAGAGATCCTGGAGAGGGCTGTTGGTCTTGACCCAAGGAATAACGAGGCGCAGGGTTATCTGGACCTGGTTAATGCAGAGCTCAAGATGCGCGCACAAGGTCAGATGGATGTTTACCAGAGCCAGAGTGAGTTTAAGAGAGAGTCGGATTTTGAAGAGCCTGATGAATATTATTATGAGCCAGAGGATGCAGACATAGAAGATGAATACGAATATGAGTATGAGTATTATGAAGATGAACCAGATAAACCCGGGTATTCTGAAGATAAGGTAAAGGCCATTAGTGACGCGCTCAATGAAAGTATAGCGCCTTCCCAGATAAGCGGAGAATATAAGATGTCGCTTGGCGCGACAAGCGAGGATATTATCTGGAAAGACGCGAATGGCGACTATAACGAGCGTAACTTCAGGATGATCAACAATGATTTTCCAAAGACAAATACATTTGACACAAGAGTATATGATAGTTTTAAGGTGGCATTTGATACGAGCGAGAATAAGGAAGGCCTGAATTTCCATTCAGATATAACTGTGGACCCGTGGAGCTTTGTTGGTAAGACAGATAAATTTACAGTGGCAGATAATGCTGTTGTAGACAGGGTTGAATTAGAGTTGAAATACTGGTCAGGCACGCGCAGTACGATCAATCAGACTTTTTACACATCGGATTATAATTACAACTTCTCCACTTTAGAATACAAGGTTACAGACGGTAAGATACCCGCCTTTATAGCTACAAGCAAGGATCAGGATGGAAATACGCTTAGTACTTATTCTATACCCGAACAAGAGATAGATTTTACGTTTCAGCCTCTCAGGGAACTGTGGGTAGATTATAATACTGATGAATATAAATTCAGGGTGTTTCCATTCGGCTTGGAAAATCAGGCCCTTTCTTCAGACGATCCGCTGGGCCTTTCCAATCATCACATATACTGGGAACCCAGTCCATGGCTTGATGAGTGGATACCAGGGCATGTAAACAGCGGCTGGAACCCGGATGATTTCTGGCGAGGCCAGTGGTCAGATGATCTGTCGTTTTTTACAAGGGACAGTGAGTTAAAGAGGCTTACTGCGTTGAGAGGTGTTTCTTTTCAAGGAGAGTTTTCTGACAATACTGATCTTTCCGCTACTATTGCTGCCCCAAAGGGATTATGGCAGGATTATGGAAGCGTAAACGCCATACCAGGCGCGTTAAGAGGCAAAACACAGCTAACAGATGAATTGATGATAGGCCTTACAGATACATTCAGGATAGGTTATGACAATGGCTCGACAGATTCTTATAATCATGTATCTGCAGTTGACGCAAGTTATGATTTAAATCCTACTACAAATATAGCCCTTGAACTCGCAATGAGTAAGAGCGAATACGACCGTTCGTCTTCGTATAAGACTGAGAAGAATGGCAGCGCCGCGCAGCTCGCGATAAAAAAAGACATGAATTTCGGAGACGCGAAATTGACCTTCACGCATATGGACTCATCATTTGATCCAGGGCTCGCGAATTATACAGAAACGAGAAGAGATCAGTTCTGGGGCAGGCACATACATTTTGAAGAGCCTCTCCAGTGGAGTATATGGGGCTCTGATCCATTGACATATGACGACATCGAACCCTTTAGAATAGGCGATGGCATTGATACAGGCAGGAGTGTAGTTAATCTCAGGCTTGATACTGAAGATGTCCTTGATGAGAGAATGGATAATCTCATAGATTACAGGTATGTAAAAGACTCTGATCATAAATATGTCGAAGGAGTCTTCAGGGAAGAGAACACGCTGCGAATTAATCCGGAGTGGACATCAAAGCTTTTGTTTCTCTATCATGATCTTCCTAAGACCAAGGCCGGCATAGACCCTATAAAGTATGATTCAGATACAGGGGAGTTTTATCTTAATTCAGCTATTGAGGACGGGCAGGACGCGGCTATGTCGACCTATTCTTATGGACTTGAATATGCGCCTGAGGAATGGATAAGCTTTTTCGGGATATATGAAAACACAAATGACTCTACCTTTGCTACAGATAATCATCCAAGGGACCTTTTGGAAAATTTTAGTTTTTCTACAGATGAGTTGGAGGGGAATACTTACAGAGACAAACTCCCATTTTTATATTCTCAGGGGTATTTTGACCAGCCGCCATACGAGCGTTTTAATATCTATAGGGCAGGTATTTCTTTAAAGCCTTCTGAAAGTCTGGGCGTAGATTTTGACTACACCAGGAATGATTTTAAATTTGCGCAGAGCATAGACAACAACATGAATCACTTTGGCGCAGCATTAAAATGTAAATTTAATAGTAAGCTCACGGGATTTTTAAAATATACATATTCAAAGGCTTATGATCTGTACAAGCTAAGTACAAGCGGAGAATTGAAATACGAAGACCACCATAATATCTTTATGGAGCTCAATTACAATGTAACTGAGTACGGTCTTTTGACTATACAGTTTGGCGAAGGTAGTGTGCTTTCTCCTGTCTATGGAGCTACTACTACTCCGTTCGGAGATTCTTATCTCACGCTCGACACACAACACATAGTGCGCATTTATTATAACGGGAAGTTTTAAAAAAAAGGGAGGTTAGTCATGCCAATGACGAAGAATCGGGTTTTTGCGTCGCATTCTCTTTCAGACCACGAGAAGAAGAATTTTTCAATTCTAGAGCTCATTCGCAGAAACGGGCCTATTACAAGGGCAGACATCTCAAAGACAACAGACCTCAACATAGTGACGGTATCGAACTACATAAATACTTACATCAGCGAAGGATTGGTTGTTGAAGGCGGCATGGAGGCATCATCTGGCGGCAGGAAGCCCACACTTGTTAAGCTAAGAGAAAACAATGGTTATGCCATAGGCCTTGATCTTGGCCATGTGGGCGAGATAGGTTCGCACATGATAGGGATAGTAACGGATCTTTCAGGCAGGATAATCGCAAGGGTAGATAAGGTAAGAGAAAAAGACAGCATGGATAAGATCATAGATAAATCCCTCGGCCTTATAACAGAAATGATGAATAAAAAAGGCGTTAATAAAGATAAGATCAAGGGTGTTGGTATAGCTGTTGGCGGGGTCGTAGACGAGAATCTTGGCACGATAAGGGATTCTTCAAAAAATGGCATACGCACCAGCTATGTCGCTATAAAGCGCCTGATTGAGCAGAAGTTCGGCATACCGTCTTTTCTTGGAAACGACGCCACATTTGCCGCGTTCGGCGAAAAGATGCACGCCCTTCCCATGGATGTAGAGGATGTGATCTACATGTATTCTGATGTGGGAAGCGGGATTATTATGAAAGGCGGTATCTATTGCGGGGCCAGTGGTTCAGCAGGAGAGATACGCATTAACTATCCCAGAAACGGCGAATACCTAAGGCTTTCAAAGAATCTTTCATTTTTGCTGCCGCTTGGTTTGGATCTCGGACTCGTAAGTCAAGCCAAGAAACTCATCAAAGAAGAAGGTGTTAAGTCCACTATATCAGGCACTGCCAATAAGGACCTGGATAAGGTAACAGTGGATACTGTAATAGACTGCGCAAAATCAGGTGATACGCTTGCAATAGAATTATTAGAGGATGCAGCTGTTAATCTGGGTGTCAGGGTGGCTTATCTTACGAATCTATTTAATCCTGAGATAGTGATAATAGGAGGAGGCGTTGAGCGTTCAGGCAGCCTTTTCTTAGAGCCTTTACGAAGGACTGTTAGAAAGTGGGCCTTTGAAGAGCCTGCAAATGTCGTAAAGATAATACCTGCGCATCTGGGCAAGGACTCTGTAGCCTTGGGTGCTGCCAGCGTAGTTATACAGGATGTGTTTGTAAAGGCATAGATTATAACCCCGTACCACTCGCTTCGCTCGGGTACGGGGTTAATTCGCACAGCAACTTATGGTCACTTCGTTCCATAAGTTGCGTGCTCATTAACCGTATCAGGACCGTATCATAGGGGCCTCTATTGACAAAATAATAATCGTATGATATACTTCTCCCTTACAAGGAGAAGTATATGTTTTCTAAGCGTATCACAACATTATATCTTTTTGTTTTAGTAGCAGTTACGCTATTTTATCCTACCGTATCATTTGCCTATCCACAAGCAAGCGAATCCATCACTCAATACATAGTAGATCTATCCAATGATATCCAGCGCTCTATTCATGAGCCAGGGAAGTCTTTATTACAGGATTCCAAGGGAGAGTTAAAACTCAAACTTCTTCTTTCTCCATGGGGAGAGCTAGAGGATGCCTATGTTTCTGAATCATCAGGCAGTGCGCAACTTGATAACATTTGCCTAGAGGCTGTGCGGATGTATGATAGATTTCCGCCATTTCCAGAAGAGCTTGGAGATGAAGACCGCTGGGTAGATGTACCGATCATATTTGATATTAATCGCCCCGAACCACTCGCTTCGCTCGGGTACGGGGCAGGCGGAATCTACGCGGAAGCCTCCGCCTCGGCGGAGGACGCGGAACCTACGCGGAAGATAATACAATTAGGTGTGACAGAGGCAGTGGATATTGCGTTAGAGAATCATATGGCTGCGAGAATAGCAAAGGAAGAGATAGATCTTTCAAGGTTAAAAATAAGGGAGGCTCGCAGGGCGCTTTATCCAGCAGCAAGCTTAAATTACATGGAGACAATGGGGAAGACTACTAAAAGGACCCAGGACTTTACAGATAAGGAATATAAAGTCAAGTTTGAATACCCGCTCTATTATGGGTGGAGGCTCAGGTATGCGGTGAGCCAGGCCATTAGCAACATGAAGGCCTCGAGATACAATCTGGATAAGGTCCAGCAGGATCTAAAGCTTGAAGTAGAGACGGCTTTTTATTCATATCTCGCAGCTAGTTCTGATGTAGAGATACAGAAGGCGCTTTTAAAAGAAGTAAATGATATTTTTACTATAGCAAAGAAGAGGTTTGATCTGGGATTGACTACCAAGTCAGAATTTTTACAGGCAGAGTCTCAGCTGAAGCAGGTCGGTTACCAGGTTGCTTCAAGCGAGGGCGAGATGGAGATGGCAGCGCTTACACTTACGCAGGCAATGAATGTTGAAAATATAGATGATTTGGTGGATGTGGGAGATGCGTGGGCGTCTGTGCTCGAGGCAGGGGCGATTGATATAGATATGAGCTTGGACGAATGCATGGACCTGGCGTTTCGCCACAGGCCAGACCTGAAGTCCAAGGAGTACATGGTGGAATTTAATGATTATGAGCGAAAGATCGCGAAAAGTAAAGATCATCTGAAGGTAGATCTTACAGGTACGTACGGTAAATCAGGAGGTGCGTATGAATCTGAGGCTCTAAATATGTCGAATGACTGGTATATGGGTTTTAAGGTCTCAAAACCTCTTGGCGGTAATACATTAGCAGCTTCTTACACCAAAGAAGAGACCAGCGAAAAGCATGGCCAGAGTTCACGCACTGAATCTGCTGGAAAATCTCTGGAACTCGGCATACTTGATAATCTACAGAGTTTTTCTGAGAAGAAGTCTACCGAGATAGCCCTGAAGAAAGCCAAAGACGAGTTTCAACAGGCAAAAGACGCTATCTTTAAAGAAGTAAAAGAGTCATATTTAAATTATAAAAAAGGTACGCTTCAGGTCAGAGCAAACCTTAATAAGACCAAACATAAAGAGGAAGAGCTTAAGCTCGCAAAGGCGCGGTCAGAACTGAATGAAATACCTCTCTCAGAATTCATGCGCGCGCATATGAACCTGACAGACGAGAAGTCATTTTATATAGATGCGCTTGGAAGCATGTATCAATCGCTGGCAAAGTTAAATAAGGCCACTGGTTACACCTTGTTTTTAGACAGCGAGAACTTTGAATTGGCGAATTTAAAATAACCCTCTTCCACCGCGTAGGTGGAATTAATTCCACCTACGCGGTGGAAGAGGTATGAGGATACCATGAAGAAAAAGTATAAAAAGATACTGATAGGTTTTATAGTTTTGTGGTTAGTGGTTTTTGCGGTCGTGTGGGGGGTCACGCTGTTTAAGAAGGCGCCGGGTAAGAAGATGGACTTTATGGGCATGCTTTCGAGGGACAAGGGACAAGGGACAAGTGACAAGGGTTCAGAGCTTGAGGCTGGCGCAGGACAACAAGAGGCCCTGCCAGTGCGATGTTACAAGGTGGCCCTGAGAGATTTTAAGGATGAGCTGCCTGTAATGGGCACAGTAAAGGGCTCCCTGGAGATCACGCTTAAATTTGAAGTGAACGGTATAATAGACGCCATTAATTTCAGGGAAGGAGACCTTATTTATAAAGAAGATCTGATAGCTACCATAAATAAAAAGGATGCGCAGCTAAAGGTGGATTATTCTAAAAGTAAATTGGAATCCGCCAAGGTGCAGTCTCTTGCGGCGCAAAAGAAATTAGAGATACATAAAAATCTCTATGACATAGGCGGGATCATAAAGGCAAAATTAGAAGAGGTGGAATTAGAAGTAAGGAGCGCGGAACTCCAGGCCGAGTCAGCTGAAGTAGAACTTAGATCCGCCGAATCAGAGCTCGAAAAGACAAATCTATACGCGCCGCGCAATGGTGTCATGGGTTCGAGAGATGCAGAGGTCGGGGAGTTTGTCACGCCCAATGATAAGGTCGCTACTTTATACGATACAATGAAAGTCTTTGTAGAATTGGGCATAGTAGAAAAGGATATAGAAAAGCTTGCGCTTGACCTGGACGTGATAGTCACAGTAGACGCATACCAGGGCATGAACTTTACAGGCAGGGTGGACAATATATTTCCTGTTATTGAGGGAAAGTCCAGGACACTTACCCTGAGGGTGGGGATAGAGAATGAGGATGCGATGCTTTTGCCCGGTATGTTTGCCCGGGCCCTTATTACAGTTGCTGAATTCAAGAATGCAATAGTGGTGCCCAGCATGAGCCTGAATAAATCAGACGAAGGAGGGTATACCCTTTTTACAGTTGATGAAAATACAGTGCGCTCCAGGCCAGTAGAGGTAGCCTATGTTACCACTGATTACAGCGTGATCGCGTCTGGGCTATATGAAGGAGAATTGGTAGTGGTCGATACACCGCAGGAACTCAAAGATGGCATGAGTGTCGATGTTATAGAAGTGCAGGAGAGTGGTGTTGAGGAATGAAACTACCAGAATTTTCAGTAAACAGGCCTGTAACAACGTCCATGTTTTTTATCGGCGTGTTGATGCTGGGCCTTATATCTCTGACGCGCCTTCCCCAAGAACTTTTTCCTTCCATTACTTATCCGGAACTCACAGTAGTCACGACATATGAAAATGCCGCTCCGGAAGAAGTAGAGACCCTTATCACAAAGATAATAGAAGAGACAGTCGGCACTGTGAGCAAGCTGAAGCGCATAAGCTCTATATCCAAGGAAGGCGTTTCAATCGTTACAGCTGAATTCGGATGGGGCACAAATATGGATTTTGCCTCTCTTGGCGTGCGCGAGAAGATAGATCTTATAAAAGAACGCCTGCCGCTTGGATCCGCAGACCCTATCGTAATGAAATTTAATCCTTTTGAACTCCCTGTTATTACGCTGAGCGTCACAGGAGACAAATCCGCCGCAGAGCTCCTGAGGCTTTCAAGAAAATTCATAGAGGATGAACTGGAAAAAGTCGAAGGCGTGGCATCTTCTAATATAAGCGGAGGCATGGAGAGGGAAATACTTGTCTCGATAGATGAAGGAAGACTGCGCGCCTCAAATGTTTCCATAACAAAGGTGGTTGATGCGTTAAAGTCATCTAATCTTAATTATCCAGCCGGCACAATAGAAGAGCATTTTTACGAATATCTCATAAGGACCATGGGTGAATTCAAGGTGGTGCCGGAGATAAGACAGACTATTGTGGGAAAGGATAGAATAGACCAGGAGTCTCAACCAGCACAGAGAGAGAACCAGCAGAAGCCAGAAAAGCCAAACAGGCTTGTGCGCTTAAAGGATATTGCCGAGATAAAGGATACGTTTCAGGAGAGGACGAGTATCTCTCGTTATAACGGAGAGGAAAATATATCCATATCAGTGCAGAAACAGGCAGGTGTCAATACTATACGGGTCGCGCAAAAGGTAAGGGATAGGCTGGAACAGATAAAGCGAGACCTGCCATCAGATATGGATGTAAAGATTATTTATGACCAGTCGATATTCATAAAACAGTCAATACGCGGAGTCATGGACGCAGCCATACAAGGAGGCATGCTCGCGTTCCTGGTGCTTTTTGTATTTTTGAGAAACATAAAGGCCTCCTTAATAGTGGCAGGATCAATGCCGATATCTATTATGGTGGCGTTCAGTCTTATGTATTTTAACGGTATTACGCTAAATATGTTATCCCTGGGAGGGCTTGCCCTTGGTATTGGTATGCTGGTAGATAATGCCATAGTCGTCATTGAAAATATTTACAACCAGTTACAAAAGAAAAAGGACATGAAGGAGGCGAGCAAGACAGGCGCCAGTGAGGTCTCAGGCGCTATATTTTCTTCAACACTTACAACAGTAGCGGTATTTTTGCCAATGGTCTTTGTGGTGGGTGTGGCAGGCCAGCTCTTTAAAGAACTGGCATTTACTGTAACGTTTTCGCTGGTGGCGTCATTGGTAGTGGCGCTTTCGCTGATACCAAGATTAGCCGCGATAAAGGGTAAAACGATGTCATTGCGAGCGCCGAAGGCGCGAAGCAATCTCAAAAAAGAGATTGCTTCGGTCGCTTCGCTCCCTCGCAATGACACAGGGATATTTGGCTTAAAAACCATTTATTCTAGGACAATGCCCAATGTATTGAGGCACAAATGGGTTTTTTTAATAGCTGTGCTTATCGTATTTATCATGAGCCTGGGATTATTTTTTGTCATAGACAAGGAGTTTATGCCAAAGATAGACCAGCGTGAG
>JAHIRR010000043.1 GCA_018818505.1 Candidatus Omnitrophota bacterium
TCTAACTTGGCTTAATGAGACTATGGTTTCATTGGACTCTGTCATAGCATCATCTATATATTTCTGGAATCCTTTATTCTGATGTCTCTTTGCATAACCCTCAGCAATTAGCCTAGGAATAGCCTTGGCAGATCTTCTCAATTGATCTTTGAGATCAAAATACTCTTCCCTAGGTAACTTAGGCAGCACATCTTTATAAACAATCAACATAGCCTTATACGAATTCTGATACACTTCTAAATCACGAAAGCTTTTTAATCTAACTTTCTCTTCCATGAATACCCCCTCTCTTTACACGTAACCCTAACCGCTGACGTAACCGTTACGGGCATCGTCACCGTAACCGTCCCACATATATATAGACACATCAAGAAGGCCATTTTCTTTCACCCAGCCCTTTTGTTTGAAGTGCTTCGCTAATACTAAAACGTTACTGAAAATAATTTGATAATATGTTTTTAATGCGAAACGCCCTAAACAAAAGAGCTGGGTTCAAAAAAATAAACATTTCCCTTGACTCCCTGTTGATAATGTGTTATCTTTTATAAAAAGGTGGCACTATAAGATGAAGAGATTCGGCGTATCATTAGAGGATAATTTGTTGAAGGAATTGGACAGTCTGATTAAGAAGCACATGCTTCCAAATCGTTCCCAGGCGATACGGTTTTTAATCCGTAAGAATCTAGTAGAAGAAAAATGGCAGGGTAATGAAGAGGTGAGCGGCTGTGTTGTCCTGATATATGACCATCACAAGAAAGACATTCTTAATAAGTCCGTGGACCATCAACACAAATATCAACATTTAGTCTTGTCGACTCAACATGTGCACCTAGACCACCATAACTGCCTTGAGACAATCACTCTTAAGGGAAAGGCCAAAGAGCTTAAAGAGCTTGCTGACAGATTGATTGCCTTGAAGGGCGTGAAACACGGCGAACTGGTTATGAGCATGGTCAATTAATATATTTTTTTGGTCTATTGGTAACACGAATTTTTAAAATGTAACAAGAAAGGAGAAAAATATGCATATGGCAGATGCCTTAATATCACCTGCGGTAGGCGGTACTATGTGGGCGGCCACGGCAGGGCTTATCGCTTACAGCGCTAAAAAATTAAAGGAAGAGGCGGATGAGCGTAAAGTTTCGCTTATGGGTGTATTAGGCGCTTTTATTTTCGCGTCACAGATGATTAACTTTAGTATCCCGGCTACCGGATCCAGCGGCCACTTAGGCGGAGGCATGATTTTGGCGATTCTTTTAGGGCCGTATGCCGCTTTTCTGGTCATGGCTTCGGTGTTGATCGTTCAGGCGCTTTTTTTCGCTGACGGCGGACTTTTAGCCTTAGGCTGTAATATTTTTAACATGGGGTTTTTCCCGTGCTTTGTTGTCTATCCACTGGTTTATCGTAAGATAGCTGGAAGCGCTTCTACTCAGAAAAAAATCATGTTTGGTTCTCTTGCTGCGGCAATTATCGGTTTACAACTGGGTGCTTTTGGCGTAGTCATTGAAACGGTATTTTCAGGGATATCAGAATTGCCGTTTCGTACGTTTGTGCTCTTAATGCAGCCGATTCACCTGGCTATTGGCATTGTGGAAGGCCTGGTTACAGCAGCTGTAGTTACTTTTGTCTGGAATGCTCGTCCGGAGATATTAAACGCCGCAGAGCATTCTGTTCCAATCGGTATAGTTAACATAAAAAAGGTCCTTCTTGGCTTGGTGCTGGCGGCTGCTGTTGCTGGAGGCGCATTAAGTTGGTTCGCGTCTTCCAATCCGGATGGATTGGAATGGGCGATGTTCAAGGCTTCAGGCAAAGAAGAACTGGAAAGTCATAAGACGGTTCATGTTTCGTTAGCAGCTATCCAGGAGAAAACAGCATTTTTGCCGGACTATGGTTTTAAAAAAGATGAATCTGAGACCGAGCCTGAAGCCAGCGCAGGAACGTCATGGCCGGCTGTGGATTCAGGGACGTCTGTGTCCGGGTTGGCAGGAGGGGGATTGACCCTTTTTATGTCTATTTTGATCGGCTTGGGGCTTAAACGCCGCAAGAACGCGGCTTGACGCTTTACTGTTCAGCGGATTTTTATGAATAACATAGGTAAAAATTCATTTGATATCGCGTATATGGATACATTGGCCGAAGGCAACAGCTTCTTGCATCGCTTGGATCCGAGAGCTAAATTAATCACCACCTTGATGTTTGTCGTTGCAGTAGTTTCCTTTGACAAATATGCCCTTTCCGCGTTGACAGCGTTTTTCATTTATCCTGCAGTTTTGATTTCTTTCGGCGGATTGCCATATAGGTATATATTGAAAAAGGTATTGGTAATTTCTCCATTCGCCATATTAGTGGGTATTTTTAATCCGCTAATGGACAGGGAAATACTGATTCAGATTGGCTCGATCGGGATCTCAGGCGGATGGATTTCCTTTACATCCATCATTTTTCGTTTTATATTAACCGTAACAGCCGCTTTTATTTTAGTATCCTTGACTGGCTTTAATGCTGTATGCGGGGCATTGATAAAATTAGGCGTGCCCAAGCCGTTCGTTGTGCAGCTTTTGTTCTTTTATAGGTATATATTCGTTTTGATCGATGAGACCGAGAGAATGATTCGGGCTGCGTCGTTTCGGGCGTTTAATTCAGGGGCGATTGGTTTCAGGACCTTTGTCTCCTTGGTGGGCAATTTATTGCTGCGCACCCTTGATCGCGCTGGACGGATTTATCACGCTATGTGTTGCCGCGGTTTTGACGGACATGTTCGTATCGCGAGGGCCATGAAAATTAGCTATAAAGAGATTGTTTTCATATTTGGGTGGGCGCTTTTGTTCGTATTTTTAAGGTGTTTCAATATCCCTTTGAATCTGGGTATACTGATTACAGGATTTTTAAAATGAGTCATCATATAGTTGAAGCAAAAGAGCTGCATTTTACATATCCAGACGGCACGCCGGGATTGGATGGAGTATCATTTCGCATATCTCACGGGGAGTCGGTGGCGCTTGTCGGAGAAAATGGCGCTGGAAAATCAACGCTTTTACTTCATTTGAATGGTTATTTATCTGCTGCGCATGGGACGCTGCGGGTGGGTGATTCTGTTTTGCCCTCTAAAGATCTGAATATTGTGCGTCGCACAGTGGGGATGGTGTTTCAGAATCCGGATGATCAGTTATTCATGCCAACAGTATTTGATGATGTGGCTTTTGGCCTCTTAAATCTTGGATATAGAGGGGATGAGGTAGAGCGCATGGTTACGCAGGCGCTTGAAACAGTAGGATCGCAGCATTTAAGAAAGCGCCCTCCTTACAAACTTTCGCAGGGAGAAAAACGTTCAGTCTCTATAGCGACTGTCCTGGCTATGTCACCGGATATTTTGGTTATGGATGAACCCACATCCAGTCTGGACCCGATGTCACGCAGCAGGTTGATTGAATTGCTGAAAACCTTTCGTCATACTAAAATTATCGCCACGCA
>JAHIRR010000044.1 GCA_018818505.1 Candidatus Omnitrophota bacterium
AAACCAAAAGCTTAAATATTGCCTGCTTTTCAAGAATCACGGCCTAAGGGCAGGCGGATCCAGGACCACAAAGCACGTGCGTTCGCAGATCATAGCCACTCCTGTCACACCAACAAGGGTAAAAGAAGAGCTTCGCGGCGCGCGTTTTTATTATAAATTTAAAGACAGGTGCATATTCTGCGATATCGTAAGGCAGGAGCTGGAGAGCGGCGAAAGGGTTGTGATGGATACAAAGACCATGCTGGTAATAGCGCCTTTTGCCTCGAGATTTCCTTTTGAGCTATGGATATTGCCGAAAGCACACTCTTCAGATTTTGTGAATATAGAGAAAGACGAAGTCAGGGATTTAGCTGATGTTTTTAAGACAGTGTTTGCCAAACTTTTCAAGGCCTTAAACGATCCGCCGTATAATTATATGTTGCATACCGCGCCTTTTAGGCATGCCAAAAGGCCTGGCTACTGGCATACGATAAAAGACGATTATCATTGGCACATAGAGGTTACTCCGAGGATAACAGAGGTTGCTGGATTTGAATGGGGTTCTGGGTTTTATATAAATCCTACCGCTCCAGAAGACGCAGCGAAATACTTGAGGGAGACAAAGATATGATTACCCCATTCCAAATTCTAATCGGTGATCAATTTGCTGTTTGGAACTCACTGCGGGCAATTCTGATGAATTATTCGGTAGTCTTTAAGAATTTGGAACGGGGTTAATTCGCACCTTCATAGAAGCAAAACAGAGGAGATTGTCTTACAAAAATCATAGATTTTTATAAGACAAGTGCTCATTAATGTCCCAATTACGCCGCGACCCGATAACAGGAAGATGGATCATTGTCAATATCTCTGAGCCTAAGAAGCCGGAAGAGTTTGACCTTAAGCCGCAGATAAAAAAAGGCGGAGTCTGTCCTTTTTGCGCAGGCAATGAAGCCATGACCCCGCCTGAGGCGCACGCCATAAGAAAACCAAGGACAAAACCTGACACACCTGGCTGGTCTGTGAGAACTGTGCCGAATAAATTCCCCGCCCTGGATACAAAAGGCAGCGTTGAAAATCGCGGCATAGGCATATATGATCTTTCGAGCGGCGTGGGCGCCCACGAGGTGATCATAGAAAACCCCGACCACAATAAAGACTTGGCTGATCTTACACAAAAAGAGATACAGAATATTATACTTGAATATCGCTCGCGTTCGCTTGAATTAGAAAAAGACGAGAGATTCAGGTACATATTGATATTTAAAAATCACGGCTTATCAGCAGGCGCTTCTTTAGAGCATTCGCATTCCCAGATCGTGGCGCTCCCGATCATTCCAAAAAGGGTCAAGGAAGAATTAAAAGGCGCAGCCACTTATTTTGGCTACAGAGAAAGATGTGTATTTTGCGACATGGTAGCGCAGGAGCTCCAGGATGAGTCAAGGGTCATATCTGAGAATAAACATTTCGTGGCGTTTTGCCCGTTTGTGCCGCGTTTTGCGTTCGAGACATGGATATTGCCGAAAAAACATAATCAGAATTTTACATCAATAGATAATGCTGCGGCTGGCGCAATGGCGGCTATTTTAAAAGATACACTCGTGAGGTTAAAAAAGGTCTTGAAAGACCCAGCCTATAATTTTATAATACACACTGCTCCGATCAGGGATGGCATCAATGAGGAGTTTCACTGGCATCTGGAGATAATGCCAAAACTAACAAGCGTTGCTGGTTTTGAATGGGGATCAGGTTTTTACATAAATCCGACGTCGCCAGAACTCGCAGCAAAACACTTAAGGGAGGTTTAACATGTCAGTTAAAGTTGGCATCAACGGCTTTGGCCGCATAGGCAGAAATGTCTTTCGTGCCGCAGTTGAAAACAGGAACATTGATTTTGTAGCAATAAACGATCTTCCTATTCCAATAACATCACTCGCGCATCTTTTGAAGTATGATTCTATCATGGGAGAGCTAAAGGTGACTGTAGAGGTAAGGGGCGATATGCTTGTTGTGAACGGCAAGGAGATCAA
>JAHIRR010000045.1 GCA_018818505.1 Candidatus Omnitrophota bacterium
CGGTAAATTTTCCCTGATAATTAATTACCCGCGGAACAGATGCGTAAACAATGGCGGTAAAACATAGAATTCCGGCTGCTATAAGAAAAAAGGTTAAACAGAATCTCTTCATAACTGCCTCCTAAGAATGGTGCCGAGGCCCAGAATCGAACTGGGGACGCACGGATTTTCAGTCCGTCGCTCTACCTGCTGAGCTACCTCGGCGGATTAAATTTAAAACTATTTTATCAAACGTCCAGAGCATGTCAATATAAATCAAGAATAATCCCAACTATCCCCAATATCCTTGAGAGCTCGCACTGTTATATTTTTGGCTAACCTATAACTTTCTTTGCCGGGATAAACGATCCAGATATGCGAAAGCTTAAGATCCTTTATGGCCACCTGCATTGACTTTGTTATCGTAGGCGCATCTGTGTATTTAAACTCAATCCCCCAATTCTTGCCTTCATTTTGCCAAAACAAATCCATTTCCGCTCCTGTATGTGTGCCCCAAAAATACATCTCTTCGTCTCTCTTTTCTATATTGCGAGACACGCATTCCAAAGCAAATCCTTCCCATGAAGAGCCGAGTTTATTGTGTAAAAAGAGTTGTTTTTTGTTCTCAACTGATATTAGACAATGAAAAATGCCGGAGTCTTTTATATAGATCTTTGGCCTTTTGACTAGCCGTTTTCCTATATTAACATGCCAAGGTTGAATTACTCGCACCATGAATGTTGCTGATAAAATATCTATATATTTCCTTACCGTCACATCAGAGATCCCAAAAGAACGTCCCAATTCTGAATAATTTAAGATTTGACCATGATAATGGCTGAGCATTGTCCAGAATCTTCTCAAGGTATTAGCGGGAATAGTAATCCCCAACTGAGGAATATCCCTTTCTAAAAAAGTAGTGATATAATTCTCGCGCCATATAAAACTTTCTTTTTCTGATATCCCGAGAAATGCTCTAGGGAAACCTCCTGTTACCCATAATTTTTTAATATTAGAAGCGCCTATATCTGATATCCTAAATCCTCCAAGATTATAATAAGCTATCCTTCCAGCGAGAGACTCCGAACTCTGCTTCATCAGTTCTCCAGAAGCACTGCCAAGTAAAAGATATTTTTGCTGTGGATTATTATCAACGAGATATCGTATAAGCGAAAACAGCTCAGGCCTACGCTGTATTTCATCAATCACGATCAATCCCTGGAGTTCTTCCAGCGCCAATTGAGGCTGTTCTAACTTAGCTAGGTCTCTTGGGTTTTCTAGATCAAAATAATGCTTATATGCTATCTCTTTGGATAAAACAGTCTTTCCGCACTGTCTAGGTCCAAGTATCGCTGTTACAGGAAAACTATTGATAAGTTCCCTTACATTATCAATATCAAGGTTTCTTTTGATTAGCTTACTCATAGTAATAAGTATACCATCTTTCATTGAAAAGTCAAACTAAACATTAGAAATTTCAATCATAAACTTGTGCTTAAAATTGAGGGCATTTTGGGGTAGATTTTGAAGTTATCCACAATGTAGGGTGCCCTACTGCTATATCTTCCCTGGAGGGATTGGGTGAGTTAGTCCATAAACTGTGGGGCAGGAAATGTTGGTCTGTGAGTCATGTTGAAACGAGGTGATAAAATATACGAGACTTGCACTGTCCTGCTGTTACTTTTATATGCAATTCCTCGTATCTTCTGTTGGAGTATGCCATTTCATTAGGAGTCTCCAATCTATTATTTTGATATCTAACAATTTGGTTTTACTGCTATCTAAGAGTACTAAAACATTACGTGCATGCGATTCATGAAAATAGTTAATGGTGTCCCCTATATAAAAAGTCTTTAATATCGCTTTTTTAACAGAATCAACTATATAGCCAGCAAATTCCTTTGATTGTGTTATAAAATAATGAAATGTCCGCTTTTAAAGCGGGATATGGTAATATGCTTAGCTTAACTATGGAGGTTAAGCATGCAGGCATATTATCCAAAACCCGCACTGGAGCGGGCAATGAAGGTGCAGGATGTGATCTTAAGAGCCATAGCCAAGAAGATCCTATGGTGTGAGGCAGCAGAGATACTGGACATCTCATGTAGGCAAATAAGAAGGATAAAACGTAAGTACGAGACAAATGGCTATAACGGCCTATATGACAGGCGCAGGAAGCGCCCAAGCCCCAAAAGAGTGCCGCTGGAAGTAGCCGAAAGGGTACTAACCCTTTACAGAGATAAATACTTCGACTTTAACATGTCTCACTTCTACGATAAATTAAGGAACTTCCACAATATAAACATAAGCTACAACTGGGTAAGACTTGCTCTTCAAGGCGCAGGCCTGATTAAAATTCAACCCAAGCGCGATACACACCGTAAGAGGCGACCCCGCAAGCCCCTTCCAGGCATGATGCTCCACATGGATGGTTCTCCTCATGACTGGTTCAAAGACTCCTCAGAATACACAATAGTTACTCTCTATGATGATGCCAATAATTATCTATACGATATAGAGATGGTAGCTGAAGAAGACTCCTTCACCTGTATGAACATGATAAAGACCCTCGTCGAGAAAAAAGGCATATTCTGTTCTCTCTATACAGACAGAGCCAGCCACTTCTTCTTAACTAGAAAAGCTGGAGACAGAGTAGCAAAAGACTCTTTAACTCGGATAGGAAGATCTTTAGGAGAGATAGGTATACACCATATACCCAGTTACTCTCCTCAGGCAAGAGGACGCTCTGAAAGGCTAAACCGGACTCTTCAGGGCAGGATTCCTCAGGAACTAAGACTCAGAAACATAAAAACAATAGACCAGGCAAATAAATATCTAAAGACAGAATACTTAAGAGAATACAATAAACGTTTTTCTATAAAACTGGAAGAAAAAAGAACAGCTTTTACCCCTACACCTAAAACCATGGATTTAGATAGGGTATTCTCTTTCAAACATGAAAGAACGGTCAATAGCGATAACACTATCTCGTTCAATCACAGGCTATTCCAGATAGGCCCATCTGAACTAAGGGTATCATTCGCCAAGTGCAGGGTGATTGTATATGAACATATGGATGGCTCTATAAGCGTAGGGTACGGCCCTCACATGATAGGGTATTATCCACCAAGGAACTTATCCACATATAAACACTATAAACAAAAAGAAAAGGTAGCCAAAAGAAAAAGGGCTGCTACTACATCTAACCAAAAGCGGACATATCACATGTTAGAAAAAGCGGACATCTTGACATGTTAGCTACAAAAAGCAAAAAAGTGCTTGAAAAGGGCCGGGTAATGTTGTATATTATTAAGGCGCTCAAAAAGGGCGGTTAGCTCAGTTGGTAGAGCGATTCGCTTACACCGAAGAGGTTTCACAGGTTCGAGCCCTGTACCGCCCACCAAAGTCACCTTCGGCGACTTTGATCCTGAGCGAGCGATAAAATTCTATGAATAATAGGATTTTATCGCGAGTCGAAGGACCTGATTAAAATTTGGGGACGTAGCGTAGCTGGTTTAACGCGTCAGATTGTCGATCTGAAGATCGCGGGTTCGAATCCCGTCGTCCCCGCCAG
>JAHIRR010000046.1 GCA_018818505.1 Candidatus Omnitrophota bacterium
TATATTTTCCAAGATCTGTTGCCAAAAGGAACTCTTTATGAGTCGGCGACTGCCCTTTGTCATCCTCAGGCCCGTAATTATCTCCGAATAATCCAAGATAAATATCGTTCGCCCTCACCTCTTCAAGATACAAATCATCCGCCCGGCGGTCGTTCGCAGGCTGTAACTCGAATAAGAAAACTTCAAAGAATTGGCCAAGCAAAGGATCGCCATGGATATAGTCCCGTAAGACCAAACGTTCGTTTTTGAATTCTTTCTGTACTCCGCTTACGAATATCTTATATTTCATCTTATTTAACCCCTTTGGTTGCCTTACTGAAAAGCTTACCTGCCCTTTTGCTCAAATACTTCTCCACATGATACTGCTGGATTTTACTCGGGATTGTTTTTCCGTTAAACCACCTGCTGACAGTCGAAAAAGCAACTCCCAGCTCTTTGGCCAGATCCTGCTGGGTTATCTTATTCTCTAAACGATACAGCTCTAGTTTTTTTATGATGTCCATAGCTTATCACTCCTATATTTGATTTGATTATTATGGCTTGCACATATTGCATCTTATAGCATAAAATCGAACAAGAGTCAACCTAAAAATCTTATTCCAAATGTAATGGTTGTAATGTTCACTAATTAGTGAACATTACCGATTGAGTGAACATTAAATGTCTGCTGGCGGTAAATGTCCACTCGCCAGTGGACATTTCGAGATAGTGGACATTTTCGATAAGACCGCCTAACCCTGCAATAACAGAATATCGCTGTAACCTATTTATTTGTTACTAAGTTATGCCTAAAAGACTAGTGGTTTTTTGTCACAAAAAGTATATAGTTTTTCTGACAAGATATTTCATCGAGTGTCGCAAAATCATACAATTATTTGCGACATAGGTGTTCTATGAAATAGAACACTTGTTCTACAATCTCGTACGCTTAGGGATTTTGCCGGTTTTGAAGTGCTTATCAATCCATCCGTTCTTGACCTTATCCCGGCTATCGAAGTGCTTGACGTAGGGTTTGATGTCCAAAAGCGGGGTACCGTCTAAAATATCGACTTCCGTAAAAGTAATGGTATTCCCTTTTACGCTTTTTAATTTCACGATCGAGAATCCGATATGATTCGGGCGATGCGGACTGCGTATGGCGAATATGCCATGTTCAGTGTCCTCAAGAAAAGGCCTGCCGGTTAGCTTTTCTTCTTTCGATCGGTTAAAATAGTAGATCAAAATAATGTGTGAGAATCCTCCAATATCCTTTAAGCCAGCCTTATATTCAGGGAATATCCGAGCCGTGCCGCTAACTCCCCTTTTGAACTTGCCCTGGATAGGTATACCTTTTGGCTCTTTATACGGCGCGTTGATTATGCCTATGGGCTTTAACTTAATCTCTTTTTCCATAACTTTTAACGACCTTCGTATACTTTTCGTGGATCATATTCCGGTCAAATTCATGCATTTCGCTGAGCATCGCATCTTTCTCAGGCTCTGTAAAATAATCCATGCAGGGGATAAAAAAGCGCTTATCTTCTTTTTCTATGTGCTTAGGGTAAAACTTAACCAGTATTTCCATATTTGAAACTATGTCTTTTAAGGCATCTTTATTGCCCTGGACATATTTTTCTTTCGCTTCAACCAGCTTCTTTACATTATTCCTGCCCATCTTATGTTCTTCTATAAGCTCCTGCATAATCCTCTGGTGGTCGTCGGATATCTTCTTCTTTGCGAGGTCCCTGAACAATATATCTTCCTCTTTTCCGTGATGACACCTATCAGCATATGTCCGCATAAAATCAACTGCTGTATCAACAAAGGCCGGGTCAATCTTCCCAACTTTCCTGATATCCTCCAGATTAGCTTGCATTACTCGTATCATCCGCTCTATAAGCCTGTGTTCAATCATTAAAGGGCCAACCGGCATCATATTAAACACCTCCCCTTGCAACAACTCCGTTAAATCTTCCCTGCGAACATCAAAAATCCGATTATTATAAATAAAGATGCGCCGCAATATCTGACAAGTTCTGGTTTAATGTATTTGCCTAACGTGGCTCCTATCAACACAGAAATTGCGGTAACAATTATGTATGCGGATATAGAGCCAAGCCACACGGTTAATGGCTTGCCCGATTTTGCAGACATGCCGATCCCGACCAACTGGGTCTTATCTGCAAGCTCCGCCAGAAATATTGCCAAAAATGTTGCGAAAAATATTTTCCAATCCATTTACTCATCCTCCTATAAGAATTCTGCGCCTTTAGGTAAATAATCTTTTAGTCTTCAAACACACTCTCACCAACATAAGCATAACCGGCACTTCGATCAGGACGCCGACTACAGTAGCCAAGGATGCGCCGGATGATAACCCGAAAAGTATCGTAGATGTAGCGATGGCAACTTCAAAATGATTGCTTGCCCCTATCAGCGCCGAAGGCGCGGCATCCCTGTAAGAAAGCCTTAACCACTTTGCCATTGCGTAGGTTAGGACGAAGATAAGGCAGGTCTGGATAAAAAGCGGTATGGCGATTAAGAAAATAACTTGAGGCTGGCTTATGATTAAGTCTCCCTTGAATGAAAACAGAAGAATCAGCGTAACAAGCAACGCGCCTATGGATAGTTCCGTTAAGTAGTGGATAAACTTTTCTTCAAACCATTTAAAGCCCTTTTTGGCGATAATCCATTTCCTGGAATGATATCCCAGAAAAAGCGGAAGGCCCACATATATCACTACAGACAGGACAATCGTCTGCCAGGGAATAGGCATCTTGTTCACACCTAACAGCCAGCCACCCAAGGGAGCATACAGAAATAACATCGTGA
>JAHIRR010000047.1 GCA_018818505.1 Candidatus Omnitrophota bacterium
CTTTTCACTGCGAGAGCCGTGGTTACAAAAATATCTCTTGATCATCTCGCCTTTATAACCCAAGCAAAGAATAAAGTCTTTGAATCCATAATGGGCGTAGATCTTCATAATATGCCATAGAGCGGGTTTTCCGCCAATTTCAACCATGGGTTTGGGGCGAAATTCTGTTTCCTCGCGAAGACGCGTACCTAAACCGCCGCATAATATAACGACCTTGATATCTTTCATGCTTCAGTTTCCTATTTTAATATTTTCCATATGTCCCTAAAGTAATTTTGAAACATAGATACATCCTTTTCTATTAACAAATTTGATCTTATTATCTCTCACCAATTCATCCACTGCTTTTTTGACTCCAGGCGCGTCTCTATAGTCATGAAAACAAATAAAACTGCTCTTTTTAACCAGGGGTATCCAATTAAGAATATCCTTTTTGACTCCTTCGTAGGAATGGTCTCCATCGACCCACAGAAAATCTATCTTTCTGTGCGCGGGCCATTCCTTAATCACTTCATGGGAAAATCCCCGCAATACACTGAATCTGTCTCTATATTTTTTTGTATTTTGCAGAAATTCATTAAATATCTCGTCTCCTTTTTCCTGCATAAGGCCGTCCTTCCACGGATCGATGCAAAAAAAGCGGATATTCCTGGAACCCATTCCCTCTGCTATAAAACAAGTGGACTTGCCTTTAAAACTTCCGATTTCCACGATTACGGAATTCTCCTTTAACGATCTAGCGATTTTGAATAGCAGAAACCCCTCGTTCAGCCCAAGATGGCCATTTATCCTGTCCAACTCTTTTAATTTTCTAATATAGAATATCGAAGGAATTTTAATATCCATACGCCACTTTTGCTTTGTGAAAAAATCCGAACCTTTCTAATACCTTTCCATGATTTTCGTCATCCACATATATCTTGTCAAACTTTTTTTTGCGCTTAAGTATCCTCCATAAACTGACCGGCCCAAAGAAACTACTCGACAGATTATAGATGTGGACATTGGAATGACTTTCTATTCCCTGCGTATTTCTGTCTTTTAAAAAAATCCAGACAATATTGCCTTCGCGGGCTAATTCCAGAGATTTTTTATTTACTCCCTCTCTTAGCGCAGAGTCTTCTTTGCTTAAGATGTAAAGAATTCGCTCTTGCCTGCCCCACTTAGAATAAAATATCTCCCGATTCCTGTCAAAATCCCTGTTAAACCTCTTAAACCTTACGAATGAGCGCCGTTCCCTATGATATACGTAAGATGCCGTGGCGCACACACTGGAATAACCGAATTTCTGCGCCCTTTTGCTAAAATCAGCGTCCTCAAAATTTCCCATCCCGTATATCTCGTCAAAAAGCCCCGCCTTATCGATGACTTCCCGTTTGATCAACATGCAGAACCCTGTAGCCCACGCCAGCAAAGTATATTCTCCAGAAAAAGACTTTAGCTTTTCGGCAAGAATTCCTACGCGCTGGCCGAACTTTACCCTGCAGCCCAGCGTATTGCTGTTAGCATTGACTATGCCTATATCCTTTCGTTTCTCAGCTACCTTGATCATCTCTTCAAGCCAGCCCTTTGTGACCTCTGTATCGTTATTTAAAAGACATATGTAAGGCGCATTTGAACGCTTTATGCCCTCATTGGCAGCCTTGATAAATCCAAGATTTTTATCATTCCTGATTAAAGTGACTGCGTCTTTTTTATCGCGCGCAAGCTTATCCAGATAATCCCTGGCAGGCTGGCCGCTTCCATTATCAATAATAATCAGATGAAACGCACTAGACGTATTCCTAAAAATACTCTCTATGCATTTTTTGGTAAACTCGAGCTGGTTCCAAACAGGGATAATTATATCACACTTCATCTTTTCTTATACACCGCGACTTTAGTGGGCCAGGCAGTTACTGTCCTGAACTTATGATAGCCTGGATCTGGCCTATTTTCCCACATTATATCAGGATAATCCAATTCGATTTTTTGATATTGTGACTCTATCTGCCTGCGATATCTAGCGCTTAAATTCTTGAGCGGGGCCCAGTCATTTCTCACTATGATCCATTCGGGGAATGATTCACGCGCAAAATCC
>JAHIRR010000048.1 GCA_018818505.1 Candidatus Omnitrophota bacterium
AAATCCCTTAGCCATCGCATTGCAATAGATGTCCCCCTGTCACTCTTTACTTCAATAGGTATCTGATAGGTAGCTCCTCCGACCCTTCTTGGTTTTATCTCTAAAAGAGGCCTTACATTATCAATCGCCTTCTGCAACAACTCTAAGGAATTGGTGTTGTCTGTCTTTTTTGAAACTATGTCAAGCGCATTATATACAATGCGCTCTGCAATAGCCTTCTTGCCCTGCTCCATAACTACATTGACAAACCTGGTGATAAGCTTGCTATTATGCTTAGGATCAGGTAATACGTCTCGTTTTTCTGCTCGTCGTCGTCTCATATCTCCTCACTTGCTCGAGGCTGGACCTCGGCTTTTTAAAAAAAAGCCGAGGTCCAGCCTCGGCTTTCAGCCTCGGAATTTACGCCTTTGGCCGCTTAGCCCCGTACTTTGAGCGGCTCTTTTTTCTGTTTGCCACGCCTGCTGTGTCGAGCGTACCCCTTACTATGTGATACCTCACGCCAGGAAGGTCTTTTACTCTGCCGCCCCTGATTAAAACTATCGAATGCTCTTGAAGATTGTGCCCTTCTCCTGGTATATAGGAGGTTACCTCTATACCATTGGTCAGCCTTACCCTGGCAACCTTTCTCAATGCAGAGTTAGGTTTTTTCGGAGTCTGCGTCTTTACCTGCAAACACACGCCTCTTTTCTGGGGACACGCATTAAGCGCGCGCGATTTTGTCTTTCTGGTTTTCTTGCTCCTGCCATATTTTATTAATTGACCGACTGTTGGCATATTTATTCCTCTCGAATTCTACGAATGTTTCGTAAAGTTTCGTGAGGTTCCGTTAGGTTGCGTAAGGTTGCATTGGCTTTTGCAGCTTCACGAAACATTACGAAACTTAACACAACTTTACGCAACCTCCTTTTTTTTCTCTTCCTCTTTTCCGCCTACTTTCACCATCTCTATATTCCTGTGCGCTTTGAACCCAGTACCAGCTGGAATCAAATGCCCCATAATAACATTCTCTTTCAGTCCCCTGAGCTCATCTATTCTTCCGCTCACAGCGGCCTCTGTTAAAACCTTGGTTGTCTCCTGAAAACTCGCTGCTGATATAAAGCTCTCCGTGGAAAGCGATGCCTTTGTAATTCCTAAAAGTATTGGCGCTGCGCTGGCAGGCTTGCCTTTTTTCTTCATGACCTTTATGTTTTCTTCCTGGAAGACCTGTCTGTCCACCTGCGTGTCGACCAAAAGCTCTGTATCGCCAGAGTCTTCTATCCTGACTTTCTTGAGCATCTGTTTCACTATGATCTCTATGTGTTTATCGTTTATCTTTACACCTTGCAGCCTGTATACCTCCTGCACTTCATTTACGAGGTATTCCTGCAGCCTTTTCTCGCCGCTTACCTTTAATATATCCTGTGGATTGATCGGCCCATCAACGAGCTGGTCTCCTGTCGCGACCCTGTCACCCCTGTAGACATTCAAATGTTTGCCATGCGGTATGATGTATTCCTTTTTCATGCCAGAAGATGCTTTAACAATGATCCTGCGCTGACCTTTTTTAGATGTGGCAAACTCCACGATCCCGTCTATCTCGCTTATCATCGCAGGGTCTTTTGGTTTTCTTGCCTCAAAAAGCTCTGCCACTCTTGGTAAACCTCCAGTGATGTCCTTTGTCTTGCTGACCTGCCTGGGTGTCTTTGCGATCAGATCTCCTGCCTTCACTTTCTCTCCATCCTGACAAACAATGTGTGCCCCTGCAGGAATTGGATAAATCGCTGCGACATCCTTCTTCTCATTCTCTATAACTATCTGCGGATGATACTCGCCCCTATGCTCTATGATCACACGGCCAGTGCGGCCTGTTGCCTCATCAAGCTCCTCCACCATGGTCACTTCTTCCACAATATCCTCGTACCTCACTTTTCCGCTCACCTCTGTCAATATAGGCGAAGTATATGGGTCCCATCTTATAAAAATAACACCCTTATCGATCTCCTGGCCATCCTTTACAGCCAATGTGGATCCTGAAGGCACCATATATTTTTCAAGTTCCCTGCCGCTTTCATCGTTTATACTTATCTGGCCATTGCGGTTTAATGCTATAATATCGCCTGATTCCTGCTGTACTATCCTGAGGTTGTGATATTTAATAGCTCCCTTTGCCCTGGATTTTATAAAAGACTGCTCTATAATTCTTGATGCTGTTCCTCCGATATGAAATGTTCTCATGGTAAGCTGTGTCCCTGGCTCGCCTATGGACTGGGCTGCGATCACGCCAACAGCTGTACCGAGCTCAACGAGCTTACCTGTAGCAAGGTCTCTGCCATAACACTTAGCGCACACACCGTACTTTGCCTCGCATGTAAGCACACTGCGCATACGTATCTTTTCTATACCAGCGAATTCTATGCGCGCAGCGGATTCTTCATCTATCTCACTGCCAGCCTCTACTATATTCTCATCAGTAATAATATCAGCGATATTGTCTACTGCCACCCTTCCTACGATCCTCTCTCTTAAAGGAACAACCTCCTCATCCGCCTCAATGATCGCGCTGACAAGTATGCCATTCATTGTGCCGCAATCATCTTCTCTTATAATCACATCCTGCGCCACATCCACAAGACGCCTGGTAAGATAACCAGAGTCTGCTGTCTTAAGCGCTGTGTCTGCCAGGCCTTTTCTTGCGCCGTGAGTAGAGATAAAATACTCGAGCACCGTAAGTCCTTCTTTAAAATTAGCAGTGATCGGCGTTTCAATGATCTCTCCTGATGGCTTTGCCATAAGTCCGCGCATACCTGCGAGCTGACGTATCTGCTGCTTTGAACCCCTTGCCCCGGAATCCGCCATCATAAATATTGGATTAAAAACACTCAGCTCCTTAAATAAAAGATCTGACACCTTGTCTGTGGCATGTGTCCATATATCAACGATCTTATTGTATCTTTCCCGCTCCGTGATAATACCTTTTCGATATTGATCCTCGACTGAATTTACCTCTTTCTTCGAAGCGGCCAGCACCTTTTTCTTTTCTGTTGGAATATGCAGGTCTTCCATTGAAATAGAAATGCCTGCCAGTGTTGCAAATTCAAAACCGGTATCCTTGATATCATCCAGAAGCTTCACAGTGATGTCATGGCCAAACTGCTTGTAGCAATCACCTATGACCTTACTGAGATTTGACTTCTCCAGCATGGTATTCACGTAAGGCATGCCTTTCGGCAATATGCGATTGAATACAACCCTTCCTGCGGTTGTCTCGATCATCTCTTCATTGATCCTTATCTTTATCTTCGCGTGCATCTCTATCTCTTTATCATAAAGCGCGATCTCTGCCTCTTCTTTATCTGCGAAAATTCTACCCTCTCCTTTTGCGCCTGGCTTTTCTCCGGTCAGATAATAACAGCCCAGCACTATGTCCTGTGTCGGCGTTATTATAGGCCTGCCGTCAGACGGAGAAAATATGTTATTAGACGAGAGCATCATGAGCCTTAATTCCATCTGCGCCTCTATTGACAGGGGAACATGCACTGCCATTTGGTCGCCGTCAAAATCCGCGTTAAACGCAGTGCAGACGAGCGGATGGATCCTGATCGCCTTACCTTCTATCAGCATGGGTTGAAATGCCTGCACCCCGAGCCTGTGTAAAGTAGGCGCCCTATTTAAAAGCACAGGATGCTCTTTTATCACATCGTCTAAGATATCCCATACCTCAAGCCTTGCCTTTTCCACCATGCGCTTGGCGCTCTTTATTGTATGAACAAATCCTTTTTCCTTTAACTTCTTTATGATAAATGGCTCGAATAACTCCAGCGCCATCTTTTTTGGAAGCCCGCATTCCCATAACTTCAATTCAGGCCCGATCACAATAACGCTCCTGCCTGAATAGTCAACGCGTTTTCCTAAAAGATTCTGCCTGAAGCGGCCCTGCTTGCCTTTTAACATGTCACTCAAAGACTTAAGCGGCCTATTCGCAGGTCCAAGCACTGGCCTGCCATGCCTTCCATTGTCAAAAAGCGCATCCACTGATTCCTGAAGCATGCGTTTTTCATTGCGTATAATAATATCAGGCGCCTTTAATTCCAATAGCTTCTTAAGGCGGTTATTCCTGTTTATAACGCGTCGATAAAGGTCATTCAAATCACTAGTGGCAAACCTGCCGCCCTCAAGAGGGACCAGCGGCCTTAGATCTGGCGGTATAACAGGCACGATATCTATTACCATCCACTCTGCCCTATTGCCGGATTTATTTATTGCCTCTAATGTCCGGAGCCTCTTGAGTATCTTTCTTTTTGCCAGCTCTGATTTTTGTCCGTGAAGATCTGCCTTTAATTCCTTTATCATCTTGCCCAGATCCAGTTCAGCCAAAAGCTCCCTTATGCCTTCAGCGCCGATCATGGCCTTGAAATTACTGCCATATTCCTCTACGTATTTTCTGTATCTCTCTTCGCTCAGGAGTTCCTTTTTCTTGAGCGGGGTCTCTCCTGGATCTATAACAATATATTCTTCGTAATAAATCACTCGTTCCAGTTCCCGCATGCCAATATTCAAAAGAAGCGCCATGCGGCTCGGCAGCGCTTTAAAGAACCAGATATGCGAACACGGCGCAGCCAGCTCTATATGGCCCATCCTGTCGCGCCTGACCTTGGAGAGCGTGACCTCTACACCACAGCGATCGCACACTATACCTTTATATTTAATGCGCTTGTACTTTCCGCAGCTGCATTCCCAGTCACGCGTTGGCCCGAATATCTTTTCGCAAAAAAGTCCATCCTTCTCAGGCCTGAGCGTCCTGTAGTTAATAGTCTCAGGCTTCTTTACCTCACCCCTTGACCAGGATCTGACAACCTCAGGAGAAGCAATTTTTATTGAGATAAAATCGAAATTTCCAAATTCTTCTTTTATCATACTTACTCCGTTTGCCCGTTACCCGTTGGCCCGTTGCCCGTTAACGGGCAACGGGCCAACGGGCCAACGATTATGTTATTTTTTCTTGCGTTTCGCTTTTTTGCGCGCCTTGCGCAGCTCCTTGAGTTCCTCTTTTGAGACAACAACGGGTGAGATCCCGCCATCTTTATATTCTGTTCTTATGTCCAGGCACAAGCTCTGCAATTCCTTGACCAATACATTAAATGACTCAGGCGTTCCTGGGTGAAGCGCATTCTCGCCTTTTACTATGGATTCGTACGCCTTTGTCCTTCCAGTAACATCATCACTCTTTATAGTCAAAAGCTCTTGCAGTGTATACGCGGCTCCATACGCCTCGAGCGCCCACACTTCCATTTCTCCGAACCTCTGTCCTCCGAATTGCGCCTTTCCGCCAAGAGGCTGCTGCGTTACAAGTGAGTACGGGCCTATTGAACGCGCGTGTATCTTATCGTCGACCAGATGCGCAAGCTTCATCATATATATATATCCTACTGTGACTGTTTGTCCGAATCTCTCTCCTGTCTTTCCGTCATGTAGTATTACCTTTCCATCCTCTGGGAGTCCTGCTTGTTTTAACCACTCTCGCACATCTTCCTCTTTTGCGCCGTCAAACACAGGCGTGGTCACCTTAAGGCCCAGGCATTTGGCAGCCCAGCCAAGATGCGTCTCAAGTAGCTGACCCACATTCATCCTTGACGGCACACCAAGAGGATTCAGCACTATCTCAACAGGCCTGCCATCCTCCATATACGGCATGTCTTCCTCAGGTAAGATCTTTGCTATAACACCTTTATTGCCGTGCCTGCCTGCCATTTTATCGCCGACGGATAATCTCTTTTTACTCGCTACGTAAACAACTACCCTCTTTAATACACCTGCGGGTAATTCATCTCCTCTTTTTATCTTGTCCACCTCATGCTCTTCTTCATAAAGCACCTCTTCCAGCTGATCATTGTAAATAGACAGTGTCCGTTTTATCTCAGCCTCGAGCTCAAGGTCGTCTTCTATCTTTATGCTTGCTATGTCGCATTTTTCAAATTTAGACAAGTCCTTTTTTCTGATAGGCCTGCCTTCCGCGATCATCGTAGTCCCGGTCTCATCAGATAAAAGAGGGCCGGTCAGCTTTACGCCTAAGACGAGCTTTAACAAGCGATTCGCTTTTTCCTTCTTGATGATCTCTACGCGCTTCTCATATTCGTTTCTTATCTTTTCTATGTCTTTATGTTCTTTCTGCAGATGCTCTTTTGATTTCGCCTTCTGGCCTTTTCTTGAAAAGATCTTTGTGTCAACCACTATCCCCTCTACACCTGATGGCACTGTAAGAGAGGCATCACGCACATCGCCTGCCTTTTCTCCGAAGATCGCGCGCAAAAGTTTTTCCTCTGGCGAAAGTTCTGTCTCGCTCTTTGGTGCCACTTTGCCCACGAGTATGTCTCCAGGCCCGACCTCCGCGCCTATCCTTATAATGCCGTCTTCACCAAGATTCTTCAGCGCCTCTTCACTTACATTCGGGATATCCCTTGTAACTTCTTCATTGCCAAGCCTTGTCTCTCTTGCCTCTAATTCAAATTCTTCCACATGCACTGAGGTATACATGTCTTCTTTTAAAAGTCTCTCGCTTACCAATATCGCGTCTTCGAAATTATAACCACGCCATGGCATAAACGCGACAAGTACATTTCTTCCAAGCGCGAGCTCACCGCCATTGGTGCCTGGCCCATCAGCAATAGCATCGCCTGCCTTGATCTTGTCGCCTATCTTGACGATCGGCCTTTGGTTAATGCAGGTATTGGCGTTGGATCTGGCAAACTTCCTCAGTTTATATACAATGCTATTGTTGACTGTTATCTCGTCTGCCTCCACGCATGTCACCCTGCCGCCTGATTTTGCTACAGTGGTCGCGCCAGAATCGAGCGCTGTCCTTGCTTCCATACCAGTGCCTATAAGCGGCGCCTCAGTAAATAATAAAGGTACTGCCTGGCGCTGCATATTTGAACCCATGAGTGCCCTGTTTGCGTCATCATGCTCAAGAAACGGTATAAGTCCTGCTGCCACACTCACGAGCTGCTTTGGAGAAACATCCATGTAGTCTATCTTTGATGGCTGCACAAGAGGAAAATTATCCTTGTATCTACAAAGCGCTCTATCTTCAACAAAATAGCCTTCATTGTCCAATTTTGCGTTTGCCTGCGCGATCCTGTATTGATCTTCAACATCAGCAGTCATGTACTCGACCCTGTTTGTGACCCTGCCTTTTTCTACTATCCTGTAAGGCGTTTCTATAAAACCAAATTTATTTACTCTCGCGTATGTACTGAGCGATGATATGAGCCCGATATTCGGGCCTTCTGGTGTTTCTATGGGGCAAACTCTTCCATAGTGCGAATAATGAACATCTCTCACTTCAAAGCCAGCCCTTTCCCTGGATAAACCGCCTGGCCCAAGCGCGCTCAAGCGCCTCTTATGCGTCATCACTGCTAATGGATTCGTCTGGTCCATGAACTGCGACAGCTGGCTCCTGCCAAAAAAGTCCCTTATCACGCTTGAGAGGACCTTTGAGTTGATCAGATGATACGGCATCATGGTTTCTACGTCATAGATAGACATACGCTCTTTGCAGAAACGCTCCATTCTTGCCAGCCCTATTCTAAACTGCTCTGCAAGAAGCTCACCTACTGTCCTTACGCGGCGATTGCCAAGATGGTCTATATCATCTAACTCGCCTTCGCCATTCTTTAAATCCAAAAGATACCTTACTACATTTACGATAGTTTCTTTATCCAGCGCGCTTTTGTCCAGTGATGCCTTCATGCCCAGCTTGCGATTCAATATGTAACGGCCGACCCTGGTCATGTCATATCTTCTCTTGTCGAAAAAGAATCTATCCAATAATTGTTTTGCGCTTTCAAGCGTCAATGGGTCGCCTGGCCTCATGCGCCTATAGATATCAAGGAGCGCTTCCTCTCTGGTCTTTGTATGATCTTTTTCAAGAGTATTCGCGATCTCCGGGATCGTGTCCCTGAATACCTCTAAATAGCGCACGCCGGCATCCCAGAGTTTATCTATAGTCTGTTCTGTAAGTACGGCATTGTTCTCCACTATAATTACATCGTCTACTTCAGGATGTTTTATATCCTTTACCACGATCCTGCCAACATACTTAAGCAGGCTTGACTTTCTCGCAGGCCTTACGCGCTCCACACCTGTAAAAAGCCTCATGATCTCTTCATCTGTTTCGTAACCGAGCGCGCGCAAAAGGATTGTCGCGAGTATCTTTTTGCGCCTGTCAATAAATACGTAAAGCGTGTCATTCGCGTCAAACTCAAATTCCATCCATGCGCCGCGGCCAGGTATTATCCTGCCTGAATAGATCCTCTTTCCTGTTGTGTGCAGGTCCTCTTCGAACGATACACCAGGTGAGCGATGCAGCTGGCTGACTACTACCCTCTCATCGCCATTAATAATAAAGGTGCCATTCTCTGTCATTAGCGGCAAATCGCCTAAATACACCTCTTGCTCCTTGATGTCTTTCTTTGACTTAAGCCTTATCTTTATCTTGAGAGGCGAGGCAAAACTTACAGCCCTTTTCTGGCATTCTAATCTGTCATATTTTGACTTACCCGCGGTATAATACAAAAATTCAAGCCTGTGGTTCCCGTCATTGCTCTCAATAGGAAAGACGTCCTCGAACACAGCCTGCAGGCCCTCACGCTTACGCTTGGTCTTTGGCTTGTCCAACTGCAAAAAATTGATATAGGACTCCCGCTGTATATCAAGAAGGTATGGAATACGCACAACCTCTTTCAGCTTCGCGAAATTCTTGCGTTTTGTCATGTTCTCTCCAGTATTTCGAAGTTCGATGCTCGATACTTGATGCTTGATGCTCGTAAAACGAGAAAACGGCGAGTATCGAGGATCGAGCATCGAGTATCGAACAAAGTTATTTCAACTCCACCTTCGCGCCTTGCGCTTCGAGCTTTTTCTTTATCTCTTCTGCTTCGTCTTTACCAACGCCTTCTTTTACTGTCTTTGGCGCGCCTTCTACCAGATCCTTTGCCTCTTTCAGGCCAAGACTTGTGATAGTGCGGATCTCTTTTATGACCTGGATCTTTTTGTCGCCTGCTGCAGCCAGCACCACTGTAAAGGTAGTCTTTTCCTCTTCAGCTGCGCCTGCAGCTCCTGCTGCGCCTGCACCAGCTACTGCCACTACAGGTGCCTGAGCAGTTACACCAAATTTCTCTTCGATCGACTTGACAAGATTTGACAACTCTAAAACAGACATTGCCTCGATCGTGCCGATCATCGTTTCAATTTTCTTTTCGTCAGCCATTTGATACCTCCTTGTTTTCTGGTCCACTCTCTTCTTTTTTCTCAGGTTGCGTTTCCTCTTTCTTCTCTGGTTGAACCTCTTCTTTTTTCTCCTCAGTTTTTTCTTCTACCTCGCCTTGTCCCTTGTCACTTGTCCCTTGTCCCTTCTTGTCTTTCACCGCATTAAGCACATACGCAAGTTTACATATAATTGCATTTAAAGCTCCGGCCAATCCTTGGATTGGCGCGTTGAGCACATTTGCCAGTTTAGCCAGCAATACCTCTCTTGAAGGAAGCGACGCGAGCTGTTTAATATCATCGGTGGAAACAGAACCACCATTTACTATGCCGCCTCTGATCTGCATGATCTTATGATCTTTTGCGAATTTTACAAGTACCTTTAATATATAGGAGGCGTCCCCTTTTCTATCTACTGCAATGCCTACCTCGCCCTCGACCAATTCCACTATCTTCTTGCTGTGTTCACTTGCAAGGGCGCGCTTCAGCATTGAATCCTTCACAACCACATATTCGCCTGAAACACCCCTTAATTCTCTGCGCAATTCGTTCAGAGCCTGCGCGCTAAGGCCTTTGTAATTAGTGACTATCATGGTATCTGAGTCATTAAGACGACTGGATATCTCTTCGACCATCATCTTTTTGCATTCCATTGAAAGCTTTGCCATTACTAAATCCTCGTTCTACGGTTACGGTTACGATGCCCGTAACGGTTAGGGTTACGTTGGCGGTTACGTCGTTACCTCACGTAACCGTGACCTCTGACGTAACCGTTACGCGCATCGACACCGTAGCCGTTGCCGTAACCGGCGTTGCAGTACTATGAAGTCTTCAACTTTACTAAATCCAGCTTAACGCCGGGGCCCATTGTTGTTGAAAGCGCTATGTTTTTTATAAACTTGCCCTTTATGCCGCTCGGCCTGGATTTATCTATCGCGGTTATGGCCTTTGACGCATTTTCCACAATGGCCTTTTCCTCAAATGATATCTTCCCTGCTATAACATTAATGTTGCCCAGTTTATTCAATTTAAACTCGACCTTGCCTGCCTTTGCTTCTTCTATCGCCCTCTTAAAGTCATTTGTAACAGTCCCTGTCTTGGGATTTGGCATGAGGCCTCGCGGTCCGAGCACCCTTCCCAGTTTTCCAACCTCGCGCATCATATCAGGCGCGCTTATTACCACATCAAAATCTATCCATCCACCAGTTATCTTTGAAATAAGATCCGCGTCTCCCACATACTCAGCGCCTGCTTCCCTTGCCTGGTTTGCGCCCTCGCCTTTACACAGGACAAGTACTTTGACTTTCTTGCCGCTGCCGTGAGGCAGAATCACAGTGCCCCTGACCATCTGATCGGCCTGTTTTGGATCCGAATTAATATTCAAGGATATCTCGACCGTCTCGTTAAACTTTGGCCGCGGCGCCTTCTTTAAGATCGCAACCGCTTCCTCTATGGTGTATAGTTTGTCTTTTTCGCTTAGCTTCTCGAATTCCTTTGTGCGTTTACTCATGCCTCCACCTCTATGCCCATGCTGCGCGCTGTGCCTTCGACTATCTTCATTGCGCCTTCCATGTCTACAGCATTAAGGTCATTCATCTTGGTCTGGGCGATCTCTTTTACCTGCGCCTTTGTTACTTTGCCTATCTTTTCCTTGTTAGGCGTACCTGATGCCTTTGCTATACCGCATGCGCGCTTCAGAAGCACTGAACATGGCGGGCTCTTTATTATAAAGGTAAAGGACTTGTCTTTATAAACAGTCATGACGATCGGCAGCACAAGCCCCTGCCTATCTCTTGTCTTTTCATTGAATGACTTGCAAAACTCCATTATATTCACGCCATGCTGACCTAATGCAGGGCCAACAGGAGGCGCGGGATTTGCCTGTCCGCCTGTAACGTGCAGTTTTATAGTCGATTTAATCTCTTTTGCCACTGTTTCCTCTCCTAGCTTTCGACGTTCGTTTGGCCCGTTGCCCCGTTGAGCCCGTTAACGGGTAACGGGCAAAACGGGCAAACGGGCTAAACGGATTAGAGCCTTTCCACCTGCCAATATTCCAGTTCTACTGGTGTGGCGCGGCCGAATATTGAAACCATTACCTTTATCTTACCCTTATCAGGGTTGACCTCTTCTATGTTACCGTTAAAATTTATAAACGGGCCTTCTATGACTTTGACGCTGTCGCCCTTTTCAAAAATTACTTTAGGCGTTGGCTTTTCTTTTCTCTCCTCAGTCTGCTTTATTATCTGATTGACCTCGCTATCCAAAAGAGGTACAGGCTTTGTCTTGGTACCTATAAATCCTGTGACGCCTGCCATGTTCCTGATTACATACCAGATATCATCATCCAGATCCATTTCCACCAGCACATAACCAGGGAAAAATTTCCTGAGGGATATCCTTTTTTTGCCGTCCTTTACCTCTGAAACCTGTTCCGTAGGTATAAGGACCTGGAAGACCTTATCTTTTAATGCGCCTTCCTGTATCTTGGCCTCTATACCGGTTTTTACCTTATCTTCCTGGCCTGTTAATGTATGTATGACGTACCACTTATGATCCATATTTCACATGTCATTGCGAGGCGCGGAGCGCCGAAGCAATCTCTATGTTACCTCAATAAAATATTTACAAACCTGGATAATATTAAATCCACTATACCTATAAATACAGCCAGCAGCGCTGTTGAGACGATCACGATCCCTGTCGAACCTATCAGCTCATCTTTGTTCGACCAGGAGACCTTTTGCATCTCCACCTTTACTTCATTTACAAATCTTGTAATTTTTGAAAAAATCTTCATAGTCTCGTCTCTCTGGCCCTGTACCAGTCGCTTCGCTCCGGTACAGGGCTCATGAACCACTCGCAGGTGGCGAAGCCATGAACCCGAGCGAAGACGTAACTTAACTTATATTCTTAGCGAGTGGTTCATGGCAGGCCAGGAGGGATTCGAACCCCCAACACGCGGCTTTGGAGACCGCTGCTCTGCCAATTAGAGCTACTGGCCTTTAACATTCTTTGTAATTAGCCTCGCTCTATACAATGTAAGGGCCGACCTACTTCTGTCGGCCCCTCATAACCTGGTAGGCCCACGAGCCTACCCCTCAATTATTTTTCTTCCTTATGTGGCGTCCTCTTCTTGCAGAACTTGCAAAACTTCTTTATCTCAAGCCTTTTGGTCTGCGTTTTCTTGTTCTTCTTAGCTGTATAATTTCTTCTCTTGCACTCGGTGCAAGCAATTATGATTAACTCTCTGGGCATCTCTTCCTCGCCAAGGCTGCTGCTTTGGCAAGGCTGGACCTCGGCTTTTTTAAAAGCCGAGGTCCAGCCTTGCCAAAGCAGCAGCCTTGAATCACGCTACTATTTCCGCTACAACCCCCGCGCCTACTGTGTGGCCGCCTTCACGGATCGCGAAACGGAGTTCTTTTTCCATTGCGATAGGGATTATGAGCTCGATTTCCATTTCTACGCTATCGCCTGGCATTACCATCTCTATTCCTTTGGGAAGAGTCGCTACGCCAGTTACATCTGTAGTCCTGAAGTAGAACTGGGGACGGTAACCATTGAAGAATGGTGTGTGTCGTCCGCCTTCTTCTTTTGTTAATACGTATACTTTTGCTTTGAATTTAGTATGAGGGGTGATGGAGCCTGGTTTTGCGAGGACTTGGCCGCGTTCCAGGTCTTTTTTGTCTATGCCTCGCAGGAGCACTCCTACGTTGTCTCCGGCTTGACCTTCATCCAGGATCTTTCTGAACATCTCTACGCCTGTTACAACTGTCTTGCCTGGTTTTTCTGTAAGGCCTACGATCTCTACTTCTTCGCCTACCTTGACTTTTCCGCGTTCTATTCTTCCTGTTCCTACTGTTCCTCGGCCTGTTATTGAGAAGACATCTTCTACTGCCATTAAGAAGGGCTTGTCAACTTCTCTTTTTGGCTCTGGGATGTAGGCGTCTACTTGTTTCATGAGTTCGAATATTGGGGTACAGGCCTTGCAGTCGTCTTTACCGCAGCCGCATTCCATTGCCTTTAAAGCGGAACCTCTTACTATGGGGATCTTTTCTCCCGGGAATTCGTATTTTGTCAAAAGGTCTCGTACTTCAAGTTCTACCAGGTCCAGGAGTTCCGCGTCATCTACTGCGTCGCATTTATTTAAGAATACTACTATGGCTGGTACGCCTACTTGACGTGCCAAGAGGATGTGTTCTCTTGTCTGAGGCATTGGGCCGTCTACCGCTGATACGACCAGGATCGCGCCATCCATCTGCGCGGAACCTGTGATCATGTTTTTTATGTAGTCTGCGTGGCCCGGGCAATCCACGTGAGCGTAGTGACGTTTTTCTGTCTCATACTCCGCGTGGTGAACGTTTATGGTAACGCCCCGCTCTTTTTCCTCAGGGGCATTATCGATCTCGTCGAACTTCTTCGCTGTCGCAAGGCCCTTTGATGCCAGGCACTGCGTTATAGATGAGGTGAGCGTAGTCTTACCGTGATCTACGTGTCCAATAGTGCCGATATTTACGTGTGGCTTAGTGCGTTGGAATTTTTCCTTTGCCATGTTACCCTCCGAGTTTGCTCCACATAAGCGGAGCTGCTGATGGGAATTGAACCCATGACCTCTTCCTTACCAAGGAAGTGCTCTGCCGACTGAGCTACAGCAGCAGAACTTATATTTGTATATATAATAATTATTTATGATAATAGATTATATATAGAAACAGAGCCGTAATTATATCATATTAAAAATTTCTGTCAAGAAAAAAATAAAATAATTTAGGGAAGAGTGGATTGTAACTCATATTGCGAAAATTTTCAATTCAAAACCCCTGACCTGCTATTTGTAACATTTAAAACCAACTCGTTTGGTGTTTTGTAACCTAGTATCTTACGAGGATAGTTAT